>NZ_VPCG01000068.1:0-9037 GCF_013418355.1 Acinetobacter sp. YH12151
GCGTGGATTTAGGAGAAGTTGCAACTTTTCTAAAAAGCTTGAAAATCATTTTAAAGCCTTTGATTTGACTTTCTTTTACCTTAATAACGGATTTGTTTAACGCCAGCATACTTTTTGAAACACCACCAGAATTTTATATAAAGATAGGTATGCCATATGATGATTGGAATTTTTTGGTATTGGAAAGATGAGGTCTTAGGAATTGCACATGATTTCGCTCTTTCAGATATTGACTCTATAGGGTTAGCCGATAGTAATTATGCTCATATAGAGTATTGGAAAGTTCTTCAAAGCAAGATGAATGATTTGAAATATATAGAATATGAAGAAATGAGGGTGTAAATAATTCCAAGAGGAAGAGCTATTTTTAATTCAAATTAAATAAACTAGTAATTTATTTGGACAAAAGTCTTCTAATACGCTCTAAAGTTGAAAAAATTTCTCAATTTTATGAGGCTAACTTTGAACAAATAATTATTAGAAGTGATCCACATTACAGAACAAAATAAATCTATTTAACATAAAATCTCTTATACGAAATTTGACTGTTAGAACCCATTGAAAAAGTTATCTCTACTGAAATGAATTCCACTCGTAGAAGCATTTTTTAAAAAAAATAGCTAAAAATTAAAAAGATACAGCTTCTTAAATACAACCTAAGTAGTTGATATAATTATTTTTTTAATTATTGAGGTGTGATAGGTGGTTTTTACTGAATCAGTTTTCCACTTTTGATTTTTCTATTTAAAATCAACATCCAAACATTCATACGAAAGACCCGTACAGGCCTAACTCAATCAAAATTAATTTTACGTTTTTTAATTTTAAAAGTTCCACGACCAGCAAAGCGTCGAGCAAGGTCAGGATTCCGGCCTTCCAAACGTTTAATCAGAATTGGTACGCGATCCGGTGTTTTACTTATTAAATTATCATTTTCTACATAAAGCACTGTTCCGCTTTGCGCTGCCTCAATAAAGCGGTCTCGAAGTACATCTGCGGCTTTAGCAGCAATACCTGATTCACTGTCATCCTCTTCAATTAGATCTGCTGTTGACATGATGCCATACTCCCAGTGAGCTGATATATGAATCATATTACAAGTCGGTAGACAGAATAAAAAATTAGAGACCTTTCTACATATAATGCTCTGATCGACACACATAATAGCTTCTTTTTTGCATCAAGGTAGCTATGATGTGTGTTTTGAATTTTTTATTTAATTTCAATAGGTTATTAATATTTATCCTTGAGTTCTATTTCCCCAAGAAAAAACAAATAACATTTTAAATCAACAACTTATAATAAATGAGAAATCAAAAAATTCACGACACACATCATGTCTACCTAAATTAGCTTCATTAGGTAGACATGATGTGTGTCGACATTAAAAATTATATTTAATTTCAGTATATTAAAAGAATTGAGCTTTTTAATTTTGATAATTTTTTTTATAAAGCACAGGATCATCTAACAGAAATATTTTTCCCTTTTTTAATCCTGAATATTTAGAATCGGTAAAAATTTCTTTCCTTAAAAGTTTAGTTGTCGAGAGCGCAAAATGAATCCTATAACTTTTCAGAAACTAGAAAAAATGAATAAATACTGCAAAGCTTGTGTTAAAGCTTATGCAGTTTTGACTTTGTTGAGTCTGGTGACTTTTTTCATCTATTTTTTTAATCATTTCACCTTAGACGTTCTATTTACAGACCCGAACACTTTATTTCCGGCAATCAAAATAGAAGCGTTAGCACTGGGGATCATGCACATTGTCTATTCTTTCTTTTTCAAATATATCGATAAACAACTGCAAATTTATGGCTTAGATTCCAATCATCTGAATGCATACATCCAGCGGAATCAGGGATTTTTCCAAAAGTATTAAGGGATGCGTTATCCAGTAGAGTTCATCTCTTGTAATGTCTCAAAAACAAGTCTCTCAATGCCAGAACGTGCTTTATCAGGGTCCGGATCTAGCCAGGATAACGATGGAAATTCGGCACAAAGGCCAACAAATTCTTTATCCTCAACGGACCAGTTGACGCTAAATGAGTAACGAGCTTCAATCTTAAAATCAAATAAAGCTTTCATATATTTTACCGCGTGTTTGGCCTCACTCCTCAAATCATCAATTTCTCGGCGGCTCAGATAATAATTATCAGGATATTTCGGCATGATTTCTTACCATTAGTGATTACCATTAATTTTCAAAAAATGCCGTCATTTCCTGAAAATTACTGACCAGACGCTTAGATTTCCGCTCATACGAAGGCACCGACAGTTCTACTTTGGACTTTCGGTTCAAATACTTGAAGTACAGCGGAAAAACTTGCTTATTGAACTTAAATACATCCTCTCGAACTCCCCTAAACCCTGCCAATTTAGACACCATAGATAGTTCATTTATAATCATACTATCCTGCTTCTCAGGACTCTTCACCTGTTGCGCTTTCTTGAAGGTAGAGAGCAATTGCTCACTCTTAAGTTCAAAAAACTTCTTGTGCATGCGCCACGTCCAACCTGTTGTTCGATTAATGTCCTTCTGTTTACGCTGTTCAATCGTAAATGGCAGGTTAACCAATTCATAGACTGGAGCGGACTGCTTATTATCCCTAACCTGAATGGCCGTGCGATAGATTAGGCGATTCTGTCGATCTTGAACCGATTCGAATTGCTCGATCTCTGACTTATCGAGTCCGTAGGCGGCTTTCAGTAACTCTGAACAATCTTGCTTTTTTTCTCGAAGTTCTTCGGGAACCGTACACAATAAACAGAGTCGAACCTTCTCAATTTTGAGCAGACTTTGATTGAGTAAAACAATCAGATCCACCACTGGTTTTTGCTTTAAACGGTAATTTCGTTGTCTGGCAGTTTGATTCAAATCATACCTTTTTTGGAACTTCTCAATGATGCTTTCAGCACGATCAAGCGGCACATCAAGCTGGAAATAATACTGCGTTTCGCGGCTCACTTTATCCAAAATGTCGGCTAAATACTCGCTAGTTTTGACACAGTAATAGATCATTATAAAGTCCAGTTTTTTGGTAATTCTGTCGGAAAAATTCTAGCATTTTTATACTTTTTTGGTAATTCTATCGGAGATTTTATTTTGTAATGATTTGGACTGCGTTTAGCAGTCCCTTTTTAGGTGCAGATGTAGGTTTATAAATGGTTGTTCCTGCAAAATTTGATTTTGGCACTTTTTCAGGTATAGTGAACTCATCTGACTGCTTCTTAAGCTTTTCTGATTTTGAACTTGTAGCGCAACTCAACCAGGTTGTTAGTGGAGACCATTTTTCAAAACTAGAAAGTGAATCATTAGATCGTTATCCGTACGCCAACGGAGTCCTCTCATGATCAGCGATAGCACATATTTTCTTGGCTACTCGCATATTATCTTTGTTAGATATTTCTAACTTTCAAAAATTACGTCTAGCGTAGTTTGCCAATTTTTACGCCTGTTTTTTGGGCTTTGAATACTCGGCAAGTTACCGCTGCCGAGGACGTTTTTTCACTATTTCAAACTGCTAGGAATACACACCATATTCTGATCGGTGAAGCTGCGTGCTGTTTAACGATGGCTGGCGCGGAATCGAAGGGGGCTAAAGAGTGAAATTCTCTTTTTCTACCCAATCTTTAAACAATTTTATTGTTGTTGGGCGACACGGAAACGGATCTCATGGTGACATGAAGAGTCCTGTTTTAATCAAAGGTGAGCAAAAAAGCATAGGATGTGCTTGAGCATTAATAACCCCTTCTTTACTTGGGTGACTTGGTAAAGATGGCTGTACTGGTGGGCTGTGAAGATAGAGAAAAACTATCCAATGTTACAGTGAGAACCATTGATGAACATTCGGCACTTGTAAATACATAAGCAAGGCTGACTGGATAGCTTAAGCCAGTAACGGCATGTCAAACGTAGAACCGTGAACATGCTGTACAGAAAATTTTGATCGCACGATAAATCTAAAGAGTCTTTAGCCAATCTATAAGTGAGTTCTTGGAACAACTACTCATGAAAAGACAGGAAAATTTTAGGCGAGTGTAACGAATAAGACTTGAGCATTTATGTAAGAAGTCGGGCGTCAAAATGATGATTAAAACTAACGTGGGAAGTTCGCTAAGATATTATTTTTTAAAGTTTATTAGTTGGTGACTGTTAAATTAAAATAATGTTTTAGAGGATGGGAGATCATTGAGTAAAGCGACTTTAAGTCGGGAGCATAAGTATTCGAGTGAATAAAAACATGAGCGTACTTATGAGGAATGAAAGGTGAGCCGATTATAGGTTTGATTTAGTGAAAAAAATAGCAGTTGTGGTGACTGCAAACAGACTGGTAATCTGTGAAAAATTTTTTGTATGTTATGAAATTTAACTGAGAATTAAACAGAAATAACTTTGTTTAATGCTGTAGGTGCAGATTAATCACATGCATTCATTTTTAAAAAATGACAGCTAAGACTGAAAAGTCTTAGCTGTTAATCTTTAGATATACGCTCTATTTTGCGTTTTAAGCAACTTTAAAGAAAGAATGTAGTTCAACACCCAAAATAAATTAATCGAGCTATAACACCCTGTTTTTTTGCGTTTAAACAGTATTTTCAATAAAGTCTAAGATAAATAAATATATTCTACTAAGAGCTCTCACTCACTCAAGATCCCCACACCCCTCGCCTTGCTCGGGCTGATGGTGAACGTTGAGTGAGTTTCGGCAATACTCACCCTAAGGGCGTGATTTTGAAAAAAACCACAATCCCTTAAGTATTGCCGATTAACCTGATTGGGCTGACGGAGCCACGCATCGGTCGTATCCGCACATAGTTTTGCTGACTATGCAGACAAGGACTAAAAGTTTTGCACCTCTCTCCACGCGCTCCCTGTCGTTACACGGCTGTATCTCTGCGAGGGTTTCCCCAACATGCAACTTAACAGTCCTATGCAACTACTCCCAACGCTCCGCTTATGTGAAGTTCCCCTGTAGCGGTTTAGCCTTTCGACTATAGCCACATAACGCCAGTGACACTTACTCCTACCACACGTTATGCGTGTCCACCGTAAAACGGACACACAGAAGCTGACAAAGCCCGAACAAAAACATTTTGTTGCTTAATTGATGAACGATAACATGGTGATTAACGAAGATTTTTCATTTTAGCGCTTGTATTTTTTTCATAGTTTTCTAAAATAGAAAGTGGTACAAGGCCTTTGGTGAAATCATAACGGTCGTCAAACCTTATGATCTTCGTTAGTAGATGTGTCACCATCAACTAACTGCGTACCCATAGATTAAACAAAAGTGGTGTAAAGTTTCAAGTCTTTGCACCACTTTTTTTTATTTATTTTCAAGCATATACCGCAGAATAACAATACTATTATTTTTAATAAATATTTATCGCGACTAGATTAAAAGATCTCTTTTACACCTATTTTTATTAAAAATAAAATGATTGAAGATCTTAAAAATTAAGAAAAGATCAACCACCAAAAAGCCGTTTAAAGAACCCTTTCTTTTCTTCTATCTGTGATTCATTTTGAAGTGTTTCTACCTGTTCCTTAGGCTGTTTTTTTTGTTCCTCAAAACTGTTTCTACCTGTTTCGGGTACTGTTTCCACTGTTTCTACACTGGATAGGTTTCCCTTGTATGTAATCATCAGTTTATAGTCATCGAAATCTTTCCTAACACTTGATATCTCTTGCTTCAGGAACTCTTTATCCTGTTTTAATTCTTTAACTTGTTCGCGTAATTCTCTTAATAGTTCCTCGTTGTTTCCGCTGTTTCCAGAAACAGGTTGGGTACTGTTTTCAGAAACAGGTGGAGAAGCATATTTTTTCGATGAACCAAACACTCGAATCATGTCCTGTACATCAATAACTTGTACACCATCATGATTTTTTTGTGATGTTAGATCACCACGTTTAATCGCTTTATAAATTGTGGTGCGTCCCACCTTGAACTGTTTTGATGCTTCAACAATAGTGAGCAAGGACATATCTATTTCCTAAGATTTTAATTCTTAAAATAGTTCGCTATGCGTTCCTGCACGAACGAAAACGATCATATCGAACTTAGAAAGCGACTCAATACGATAAACTAATAGGAAATCTCCACCGACATGTAATTCACGGCAGTTTTTCCATTGACTTCCATTTAAGGCATGATCCAGCCATTCTGCCCCTAAAGGTTCATTATTAGCGATTAAAAGCATCATTACTTCCTTCAACTTCCCCATGTCGTAGCGACCACTGCGAGAAAGCCTTTGCCAATCTGCTAAAAACTCTTTGGTGTAGTCCGATGATCGTGGTAAAGCGGCACGTTTCGATTTAGCTGTTTTTTTCGAGGTCATTAAACAAGTCTTCTACAGTTTCAAAACGGGCTTTTTTTGCTTGGATTAGTTCATCTGCTTCATTCAGCGCTGAAACAGTCTTGGCGTTTGGTACACGGACATCAAACGGTATTGCTTGTTCTGCCACGACACGAGTTAAAAAGATTCGTACAGCATCAGATACAGACATGCCCATTGATTTTAAAGCCTGCTGTGCTTGAAGCTTAGTATCATCATCAATTCGAACATGCAGCATTGAGGTTTGAGAAGTCATATCTTCACCTTAATATTATGTAACTCAATTGAGATACATAATACCATTAATTCAGTTTAGTAAATAGAATTTAGTTAATATTCTATTATTAAAAAAGGCTAACAAAACCCGTGGAACATTGATCAGTAAGTAATCGTGGAACATGAAAAATCAATAAAAAAGCCCATTTGAGGGTAAATGGGCTTTTCAATAGTATATAAAAAATTGATTTTTAAAGGAATAAAAAGAGCATTTCGTATAAGGTGTATTATGTTAATTTTAGGAAATCTTTACATTAGTGTGTGTTAAAACATTCTGAACACTTTTTAAAGTTTAATGCTAATAAAATTTCCTCTTCTAAAGCTTCCTGATCAAAGTTATTCACTTTTTTGGAAAACATAATAGTTGAAGCAATAAGTCTGCTTTTAAGAGAAGCGAACTCTTCTGCTAAGTTTTTTTCCTCTAAAGGTCTATTTTTCTCAATTCGCTTTAATTTAGATGAATCCCAATAACGTAGGTCATAAATTTTTTTATGTAGCTCAGACTTCATTGGAAAATTTGAAATCTGTTCAAATAAATCATCTATTTGAGACTTAAGCTCATCTAAAGATAATTTTTCAATTTTATCAGAGAAGTTTACTGAACTAGAGTTATCTTTTTCTATGCGACCAAAATTAAGATCTCCTATCCCAAATTCAGCTTTAAGAAAAATAATGAAACTTTCATCAGCTATAGTTCCATCTTCACTCATCTTAGATTTAACTAACTTTCTAAACCTATCTATTGTGGCCTTACCCTTATTTCTCACTTCTTGTGGGAGATAAAAGTTTACCCATTTAGCATTTAACCTAGGACAATCCGCATTCAAATGAAAAGCGGCTGTATTATGTTCATTTAACCAAGTACCTGTATCCTCAGTTTCTTTGATAGGATGAAATTCAATTTTCATACCTAGTGTACTTTTTTTAAAAAAAGTAGCTGCTCTTTGAAGATCTTTTTTTTCTTCAAGCGATAAGCATGAATTAATATCAATATTCTTAAAAATATCTGATATAAGCTGTTCATCTACATCGATTCTTTTGATGATTCGATTTAGATTAAAATTGGTTATATACATAAAACTCTTGCTACATAATTATCAAAAAAAATGACCATTATTGACTTTTTGTCAATTGACGTTTCTTTTAGGGAAAGCTAATCCGCCAAATTCTACTTCTAAAACTTTATTTTGTTCAAGAACTTGCAAACATCCTCCAGAAAGAAGCGTGCTATCTTTAAGATATAGTTCGTTGATTAATTCAATATTTCTAGAATCAGATAGTAACTCGTGAACCAATGCCTCAGTAATATCGTCAGTTAAAAGGGATGCAACAGGGGTCTTCATAATGACAGACATAATATCTATCATCCCAGCAATTTTACTAGGAACCCGGAGAGATACCGTTTCATAAATTGTTGTGTTACTTTCAGCCAAAGTATCTTTCAATTTTTCTCTTAATGTAGCCATTAAACTTTTCCTAATTTTCCATCTTTAACTGCTTGAGATAATTTTTCATGAATCTGATCTCGATCAGTAGGTTCTTCTGAACAGGTATCTTCATAATCACAACGTGATTTCAATTCATAAACTGCTGAGAAATGTTTATTTGCTAAATCCAATACCCACCCTTCTTTTGGTGGAATATTCGCTAGTTTATTAGCAGAGTTTGCAACATAATATCCAGCACGTGTATCTAAGCTAAATAAACTATTCAGTAGAATTGCTTCTACAAGCTGATTAAGTAATTGAGATCTTGAAATCCCATCTCGTGTAGCCAAAGCATCTAAAACAGCTAGATCCGTCTTATGCACACGAATGTTGTACTTCTTAATATTAG
Source organism: Acinetobacter sp. YH12151 (assembly GCF_013418355.1). Lineage (NCBI taxonomy): Bacteria > Pseudomonadati > Pseudomonadota > Gammaproteobacteria > Moraxellales > Moraxellaceae > Acinetobacter > Acinetobacter sp. YH12151. Next base: position 8,452 of record NZ_VPCG01000068.1, read on the forward strand.
GCTTAGCTGGATCAACTAAATTTTCAGGCACCTTTGCAAATGCTTCAGTGTTTATCTTAAGTGGCATATCTTCTTCCTTTATCTATTTAAATAAAATTAAAGTCACTATTTGACTTTAATTTTCGATTAAATGAATCATTAAAGTAAGTAGTTATTAAAGTATCTTGATCATCAACTATAGTAATTCCACCACGTCTTTCTAAAACTTCTAATACCTTCATAATTCTATGAATATCTTTTCTTTTTAAGATAATTTTTTTGCCTTTATTACTTGGTTCCCCAAAAATATTGGCTAGCATTATCATTTCTTGATTAATATTGCGTTGTTTCATTCTTTGAACAGAGTGATTAGTTAATTTCATGAACCATCTCCTATTTAATATAGGAATAAGAATATCACGACTAATATTAAAGTCAAATAATTATTTTTTAAAAAGTCAAATATACGCTATTTTAGACTTTTCTATTCTTTCTTTTTTCTCATTTAACATAATGGTTGTTATGCGAAATTCCTAGCATATTCACCTTTTGTCTTATATCTTTGTTTTTACCAATAGGTAAAATATATTCATAACCTACATCGGAA
>NZ_VPCG01000069.1:0-8479 GCF_013418355.1 Acinetobacter sp. YH12151
AGCAAGAGTGAACCACCTGATCCCTTCCCGAACTCAGAAGTGAAACCTCTTTGCGCTGATGGTAGTGTGGGGTTACCCATGTGAGAGTAAGTCATCGCCAGCTCATTATTCGAAACACCCCCTGCATGAGCAGGGGGTGTTTTTTTGTGTATTTAAAATAATCAAGTTATTATTTAAATCTCAAGCTTTTCAAAAAATGATTGAGATATGTTCAAGTTTAGCTATTAAGATAGTTAGAATAGGACTAAGTGCTAGGTCTTTATTTAATAAATCCTGTGACAACTTTCTTAGGTGTTACTGGCATGATTTAGATATTAGAATAGAAATTGTTAGAGTAATTGATAAAGATAACTGATTATTTGCTGAGAGCAGTTCGGTATCGTTCAGATATTCATTAGCGAGTGAGTCTTTTCATAACATTTGGTGATTTCAGCGTCGTGGATATTCGTTTTAGTCGTTGGCCTAAAGCAGGTGTGTGGCAGAGAGTCTTTGAAGTGCTGTCACATGACAGTGACAATGAATAGCCATGTTCGACTCCACCATTGTGCTCATCAACACAGCGCTGGGGAAGAAATCAGGCGATCGGACGGAGGAAAGATAACTTAAGCACCAAAATGCGTGCTCATAATGATGTCTTAGGCAATCCAATAAAATTTTATCTTACTGTTGCTGGGCAAGTTCATGATTTAAATGTTGCTGATATATTGCTGGACTTATTATTCAGTCAAACTTAGCCCATAGGTAACCCCTAAAAGTCTAAAGATCGAATAATTGTTCCAATCCATAAAATTAATGCTTAAGGCGTGATACCCTCTAAAAATAACGCTATGAGTCAAGGTGATTATAAACCGATATCTTTATAAAGCACGATATTTGATCGGGAACTTTTTTTGCCAAGCTCAAGCAGTATCGTATTATTACCATACGTTATGATAAATTAGTTCAAAACTTTTTGTCAGCAATTTATCTTGCCTTAACAATAATTTGGCTTAATTGATGACAGATCATAGTTGTTTAGTCCCAGATTTTAATGGTGCAATATTCTCAGATAAATGGAAGGAAGCACTATGGGACAAGTTCTACACAGCAGCGCCACAACGACACAGGCAGTGCGTCGAGCAATACAAAATAGTCAAGAGAGCTTAAGAACGCTAGCCAAGCGTTACGGCATCAATCAAAAGACCGTCGCAAAATGGAAGAAACGTACTTCAGTAGATGATCTTACAACCGGGCCAAAGAATCCTCGCTCAAGCGTGTTATCGCCTGAAGATGAGGCGGCAATTGTTGCTTTTCGAAAACGCACTTTGTTGCCGCTAGACGATTGCCTTTATGCATTGCAGCCGAGTATTCCTTATCTGACACGCTCGTCGTTACACCGCTGCTTGCAGCGGCATGGTATTTCACGACTGCCTGAGGTACAAGGTGATCGCCCTGTCAGGAAGCGCTTCAAGAGCTACCCCATTGGTTACTTTCATATCGACATCGCTGAGATGCGAACAGCACAGGGTAAGCTTTATCTCTTCGTTGCCATTGATCGCACTTCCAAGTTCGCGTTCACTGAATTGCATACTAAAGCCAGTAAGATGGCAGCCGCGGAGTTCCTGCGCAATCTGGTTAAGGCTGTGCCCTATAGAATCCATACGGTGCTAACAGATAACGGCATCCAGTTCACGAACCGCACCTGTGATCGCTACGCCTCTGAGCACATCTTTGATCGGATTTGTACTGAATGTGGCATTGAACATCGTCTTACCAAGGTCAAGCATCCATGGACCAATGGACAGGTCGAGCGGATGAACCGAACGATTAAAGAAGCTACTGTCAAACGGTTCCATTACGACGATCACACTCAGCTATGCATTCACCTTGCTGATTTTATTGCTGCATACAACTTCGGCCGCAGACTCAAAACACTCAGGGGCCTGACTCCCTACGAATTCATCTGCAAACAGTGGACAGATGAACCTGAACTTTTTAAGATTGATCCGATCCATCAAATGCCGGGACTAAACAACTAGATATATAAAATTATATTTTATATGTTGATATTTATTATATAGGTATAAAGTTGATTGATTAAATATTAATCTTTCCCAAATTAAATGAAAAAACAAATATGTGATGGGTTTTGCATTATTTTAACGTTTGCAGAATCAATATAGCCGATAAAAGATGAATCAGTTTAATTTTAGGAGTTTTAAACTGATTCAAGCATTATGTTAAAGATAAATTAAATCACATTCTTCAGATCTTTTTTATGCTGTTTCACTTGTTGTGCATAACGTTTGCCTTGCTTACGCATTTTACGGTTTTTCTCATAGGCAGTCGGACCTACATTATAATAGCCCAGTGCTTTTTCTAAGCTGCCACTGGATTCATGATAACGAGAAAGAATATGGCTACCACATGAAATATTTATAGCTTCATTATATAAATCATCACCACAAGTCGCTTGCCAATATCTTGGCATAATTTGCATGAGGCCAACAGCTCCAGCATGTGAAGCCACTTGGCTACGATAAGTTGACTCCTGACGAATTACGGCTGCTACAAGTAATGGATCCAGACGATTTTTTTCTGCATTCTGAATAATCAAAGGTGAAACGCGAGTTGCGGTGGTTGCTGGAACACCGTAGGCTGTCTGAATTCCTTTAGACAGTTGAGCAGAACGTTTTTCTAAAGAATTGCCGCCAAGAGAAGAACAGGCACTAAAAAACACGGTACTTAGACCAAGCAGCCCAATTTTAAAAATTGTGCTATTGAATACTGGTAATAATAAGTTTTTTCTAACAGAAAATTTGCCTAACAACTTTCAGCTTCCATGTATTTTTAAAATTAAACTGATCTTAGGAAGATGTATAAAAATCGTCAAGAAATTATATGATTTGTTTACAAAGTCAAAGCAGATCTGCTTGAATCATGGATGATTTATGAAGAGGTGATCAAAGAAAAGCTGATTGGAATAGAGATTTATTTAAGGCTTTTCTTGGTGTTATGGATAAGATGAGGATCGACATCGATTAGGCTAGGTTTTTAAGCATCCAGATTTCACAGGCTTGACTATGGCCAGTGTCGCCTTCAGGCCGATCCAGATGCTCAAAACCTAAGTTCTCGTACAGCTTCACCGCTTGCCAAAGGTTTTTGGTAGTCTCGATATAAATCCGTTCAAATTTATGTTGTCGGGCAAAATCAAAGGCCAAATTCAAAATCTGTTTTGCAAAGCCATATCTACGAATGGCTGGTAGAAAATACATTTTCTGTATTTCTAGAATATTGTGGTCACCTTGTAGTGGAGCAATACCACCACCGCCATAGACCTGATCCTGTTCATCAACAATGACCCAATAGGCAGAATTTGGCTGTTGATATACGTTATACAGGTGATCCAGGATTGAATCACCTACAGCGAAACCGGACTCCGCTGCTAGACCAAACTCCATGGAAACGTTACGAATAATCTTGGCAATTTGAGCATTATCTTGAGGCTGAAGGGGACGAATAGAATACATAGCACATGACATAAAAGAAGATGGAATTTTTATAGTCCGAAAACTTTAAAAAAGCCATCTTTTTCGTTTAATTTTTCTTCGATAAAGTTTTATTTTAGCTCACTCGAAGATTTACCCAGTTCGCGTCGGGCGATAATCAGTTGTTGAATCTGCTGGGTACCTTCAAAAATATCCAGAATCTTGGAATCACGTGCCCATTTTTCCAACAGTTCAGTTTCGTTATAGCCTACCGCAGCTGCCAATTCTACACATTTTAAGGTGATTTCATTACCCATACGTCCAGCTTTGGCCTTTGCAATAGATGCTTCACGTGAATTCGGTTTATGATTATCTGCCATCCACGCCGCTTTGAGCATCAGCAAGCGCGCAGCTTCCCATTCTGCTTCCATGCGATAGATTTGTGCAGCGATATTGGAGCTTTGTAAATAGGGCGTGACATAACTGGAATCCAGTTGATCCTTAAAAATTTCCTTGATACGTTCCAGCGAGGCTTTGGCACAGCCAATTGCCATGGCAGCGACCAATGGCCGGGTATTATCAAAGGTTTCCATTACACCGGCAAAGCCCTTGGCAACATCGATTTCTGCATGACCGAGCAAGTTTGCCGCAGGTACTCGACAATTGATCAGGCGAATCGTGGCAGTATCCGAAGCTTTAATTCCTAACTTATGTTCCAGTCGTTCAACCTTCATTCCAGGCGTACCTTTGGTCACCACAAATGATTTAATTGCCGATCGTCCCAGTTTTTTATCTAATGTTGCCCAGACCACGACCGCATCGGCACGTTCCCCAGAGGTCACAAAAATCTTCTCACCATTTAAAATATAGTTATCACCATCTTTGGTCGCAGTGGTGCGAATTGCAGCGGAATCTGAGCCGAAACCTGGTTCGGTAATCGCCATGGCTGCCCAAGTCCCATGAAAATGTTGTCGCTGTTCTTCATTTGCCACCGCTGCAATGGCTGAATTTCCTAAACCTTGACGTGGCATAGACAGCAATAAACCCGTATCGCCATAGCACATTTCAATAATACTCAGGGCAGTAGACATATTAATACCATTTTTATTGCTGCTGTCGGTCTCGCCCCGTTTATTCACTGCTGCGCCCGCATTCATACCTTCACTGCCTTGGTTCATACCATCTACGATGGAGGCCAGCATATCCAGCTCTTTAGGATAAGTGTGTTCAGCCTTATCATATTTACGCGAAATAGGGCGGAGTACATTGAGTGCAACTTCGTGCGCTTGATCAATCAGGAGTCTGAATTTTTTTGGATTTTGTAGATTCATGATAGTTTTCTTTATTCTCCGATCAGGCATGTAGGCCAGAATGAACAATCGCAGTGGCTCTGAGGTCTCGATACCAGCGTTCGACCGGGTGTTCTTTTGTAAAGCCATGACCACCCAAAATCTGCACACCATCTGTACCGATTTTCATGGATTTTTCTGCGCAGAGTAAACGTGCCAGATAAGCTTCACGATGAAAAGGTTGGCCGGATTCAGCCAGACTGGCAGCATTGAAAATCAGCATCTGCATGGCATCAATTTCAATCGCCATATCGGCAATTATAAAAGCGACACTCTGACGATGGGAAATAGGTTCACCGAAAGCAGTCCGTTCATTGGCATATTGTATGCAGTATTTTTTCACGGCTTCACAAGTACCGACGGCCATGGCACACCACATCAAATTGCCTAAATCAACGAAAGTACGATAATCAAAATCATCATCACCCAAACGCTGCGCTGGTGTATTTTTAAATTGAAGTGTGATGCTTTCAATTGCTTTTAGACCCATGGCAGGGGATTTTTTTGCAGTAATGCTATGGTCACGTTGTACCACAAAGACCTCAGGTGTTCCGTCTAGATCGGCACTGACCAGATAAAGATCCGCATTTTCTCCGAGCATGACCAAGGTCTTTTCGCCGCTAATCAAATAATGCGCCTGATGAGCAATCGCTTGAGTTTTTAATTGATACGGATTAAATGCGGCGGTTTCTTCCTGTACCGCGAAGCTTGCTTTCGGCTCTGGATTTTCTGCGAAAGCACCAAGATATTTTACCTGAATCTGCTCTGAACCCCAGCGAGTAATGGCATTGATCACACTAAAGCTAGACAGTAAACCGGCAGTCAAACTGAAATCCCCCCGAGCCAAATGTTGCGCAATTAAAATATTACTGACAATATTCTGTTCGCAGGCGATACCCCCTAAAGCTTCGGGCAAGGCATAGAAATTCAGGCCGAGATCGGTGTTATATTGCCACAGTTCATGCGGAAATATTTCCTGCTGATCGGCAGCATGCGCCAATGGATAAAGTACCTCTTGAGCAAATTTCTGCATCGCATCGCAGGTCAGTTGCTGTTCTGCAGATAGGTTTAGATCAAACAGTGCTTTGGATTGAGGGGGGAGACGCTGTTTTTGAATGTTCTGGCCAGATTTCAGGATTTTCTGGGTTTGACTCAGGGTTTTAAATCCTGCTTTGGAACTTTGATACAGGAATTTTTCTATAAATTTACGCAGCTTTAATTGATCTAATATTTCACTACCCGCAATTTTGGTCAGCATGGACAAGCCAAATCCTTGAGCTTTGTTCACCATATTATTCATTTTGATTATCCTATGGGTGTTGTCACGTTATTTTATTCATGCTGACATGCACGCCAAGAAAAAACCATGTCATCGCTGACATGAATGATTGACAATTTTTAAGTTATTAAAAGTTAACAAATGGTAAGCTAAGTTTATGAAAATATAATTAAAAACAAGAAGAGAGAAAATTATTTTTGAATAAAAATTGACCCGGATGACAAAATCATCCGGGTTTCTATGTAGCGTCTATTGGGGTATCAAAGGTGATTTTTGATCATGGCACGCACATTGGTTTTGGCATCAATCACGGTCATAAAGGTATATGCACCGATGAATTTACGGCTAATAAACATAAATTCCTTGGGTGGAACACTGAAATAACGTGAAGCCATAGATCTTGAAGCCTGTTGCATGACACGGCTATGCAATTGGCTTTTTTTCCAGTCATAACGATTATGTTGATCCATCACATTAGCTGGTAGCTCCTGATTATTCAACGGTGAGCTAAAAGCCTCAGTGGCCAGTAAAAAGACCTTGGCCATATCCGGCTTGATGCTTTGCGGAATTGAATCAAAAAACTCATAACCGGTCATGGCTTTGACCATCATGTCTGAGTCGTGATGATAACCGGCCTGAATCAGATTGCGCGCGACGCTGAGCAGATGCTGGTCAAACTGACGGATGGCACCAAAGTCGAGCAGGACAATCTTGTCAGGAATATCTTCGCCATTGCCCAGACGAACCAGATAATTCCCAAAGTTCGGATCGGTCTGCATTTCACCCCATTCAAAAATTTCACGTACGGCAATTTCTAACGATGCTTCACCCAACTGGTTGCGTCGTTCTTGTGGCAGAGACAACATTACTGGGCTATTGATCGGCACACCGCGTTCGAAAGTCATGCACAGCACGCGATCAGAGCAATACTCATCAATAATCGTCGGCACGATATAGCGCGGATCGTCTTTTAAACGTGCAGCAAAACGCCGCGTGGTATCTGCTTCAATCTGATAGTCGACTTCACGATGCATCATCTCACGGACTTCATCGAACCACTGGTCGAACTCGCGGGTTTGCGGCACCAGACGCGTCAGTTTAAGCATGTTTTTAAACAGGCTCATATCTGAATCAATGGCTTCTGCCACACCGGGATACTGAATTTTTAAGACCAGTTCCATGCCATCAGATTTGCGGGTGGCGCGATGGACTTGGGCTAAAGATGCAGTGCCCAAAGGCTCATGATCAATGGTGAGATCATTCAGCTTTGCACCGAGCTGCTGCTGTAATTGTGTCTTGATCGCTGGCCAAGCAAGTGCCACGGTCTGGTTGTTGAGCGTATTTAAAGCCTGTGTGACTTCTTCTGGCAAAAAGTGTTCGCCATACAGCGCCATCATCTGGCCGATTTTAACAATTGAACCTTTGAGCTTACCAATTTCTGCAACCAGATAATCCGCCTGCTCTTTCATGGCTTTTTTACGTTTCTTTTCTTTTTCTTCTTCACTCGAAAATATGGAGCCTGCACTGGAAGCCGCCCAACGCGTGCCTGCCAGCAAGGATGCCTTTGCGATCGATAAGCGTCGATCCATAGAGGAGGTTTTCAGTTGTTTAAGCTTATCGTTCTGATCTGACATGTAAACTCAATCCTTTCATCATCAGCATGAAGCAGAATAAATCATTGTAGGGGATATTAGCGCTTCTGCACGTATTAAAAAAGTTTAAGCCGCTGAATTCATAGTAAAAGCTAGGCAAGCTTTCATTTATTCACCAGCCTGTATCAGTTTAGACAGGGCATTATGCCATTTGAAATTGGATTTTTAATTCAGATCGTTGTTGTAACTGTTGTTTATTTGTTTGAATATGTTGATGAATCAGGTGCTGGACACTGTCGTGCATAAAACCCAATGCATAGCCTTTTACAATCACAATACTCGGCAAACCAAAAAACAGATATTTGGCATCGTCCAGTGTCGCACTGCTAAATACACCATGCTGGATTAAAGTTGACTGCAAAAATACCTTTTCTTGCTGCACCTGACCGGAAACCTGGTCATTCCAGTAATTTTGGCGCATCGCCATAAGATTATTGTGCTTATAGCTCATAGGACCGGGCTCGTTTGAAGATTTAATTCGGATTATATGTGGGTGATAGGCCAGTTTTCAATTGCACAACTGTTTAATTTGCTGCCGGAGAAATACATAGGATTATTGCAAGGACTGCGTTAATATTCATGGATAATTTAAACAATATTGATTGTAGGACTTACGCATTGACGGATTCAAAAAAGTATTAAAATACTTTATAAAGTATCTGTGATCAGACGAATTAAACATGCTTCTACAGCAACTTGTACATTACCCATTTATATGGGCTTTCTCATGAC
>NZ_VPCG01000070.1:0-8333 GCF_013418355.1 Acinetobacter sp. YH12151
TTTCAAATTGTGCAGCTACCGCTCGAATAGAATAACCTTCCTCAAGCTTAGCTAAAATTTTACGTCTAAAATGTTCTGAATAACTCATTGCACCATTGTATTAGTTTTATAATGATTTGACTATAAATTCTGTTAAGTTAAAAAAAACAAAAAATCCCGCACTTGACGGGATTTTTTATTAAGAAAGCAAAATTATTTAGCGATTTTAGCCAACAACTCTTCTTTGGAAATATTTACAGATTCAGCATCACGGCGACCTTTATATTCAAAAGTACCTGCATCCAAGCCTTTTTCACCAATCACAATACGGTGTGGAATACCGGTCAACTCAAGGTCAGAAAATTTAACGCCTGGACGTTCGTTACGATCATCTAGAATTACGTCATAACCCGCAGCAGTGAGTTCAGTATAAAGCGCTTCAGCTGCTTCTACTGTGCGTGGTGATTTATGTGCATTCATCGGTACAATGGCCACTTCAAACGGGGCAATGGCAGTTGGCCAAATAATGCCTTTCTCGTCAAAGTTTTGTTCAATGGCAGACGCAACCACACGTGTTACCCCAATACCATAGCAACCCATGGTCACAGTGAATGGTTTGCCATCTTCACCCAAGACTTTACAGCCCAATGCTTCAGAGTATTTCTGACCCAACTGGAAGATATGACCCACTTCGATACCACGTTTGATTTGCAGTGTACCTTTGCCATCTGGAGAAGGGTCACCTTCAACTACATTACGCAAGTCATAAACTTCAGTGAACTGTGCATCACGTTCCCAGTTTATGCCGGTTGCATGCTTGTCAGCTGTATTAGCACCTGCAACAAAGTCAGACAATACTGATGCTGCACGGTCAACAATGACGGTGACACCTTTTTCAACCAGACCTTGTGGGCCTACAAAACCAGCCGTCAAGCCAAGTGCTGCGATTTGCTCTTCGGTTGCAAAAGTGAGTGGAGCTGCAATTTGTGCATGCTTCTCGGCTTTAATTTCATTCAGTTCGTGATCGCCACGAAGGAATAAAGCAACCACAGGAACAGAACCATCCTCTTTTGCAATGCCTTGAACAAGCAATGCTTTTACTGAGTGAGCTGGATCCGTGCCCAAGAAGGCAGATACATCCGCAATGGTTTTTTGATTTGGCGTATCAACCAGTTTAAGTTCTTGAGTTGGTGCCGCACGTTCGCCGATCAGAACGGCTTCAGCCATTTCAATATTGGCGGCGTAGTCTGATTCGGTCGAAAATGCGATATCATCTTCACCGCTTGAAGCCAGTACATGGAATTCGTGTGAACCTGAACCACCAATCGAACCGGTATCTGCTTGAACCGGACGGAAATCTAAACCAAGACGAGTAAAGATTTTGCAGTAGGCTGCATACATGTCGTCGTAGGTTTGTTGCAATGATTCCTGATTGGCATGGAAAGAGTAGGCATCTTTCATGATGAATTCACGTGAACGCATTACCCCAAAACGCGGACGAATTTCGTCACGGAATTTGGTTTGCACCTGATAGAAGTTGGCAGGGAGCTGCTTATAACTTTTTAGTTCATTGCGTGCTAAATCAGTGATGACTTCTTCATGGGTTGGACCCAGTACAAACGGGTTACCGTGGCGGTCATTGAAACGTAACAGTTCAGGACCGTATTGTACATAACGACCTGATTCTTCCCATAAAGACGCAGGTTGAGTCACCGGCATATAGACCTGAAGTGAACCGACCTTGTCCATTTCTTCGCGAACGATCGCTTCAACTTTATTTAATACGCGAACGCCCATCGGCAACCAGGTGTACAGACCTGAAGCCAACTTACGAATCATACCGGCACGAAGCATCAACTGATGGGAAATAACCTCAGCATCGTTCGGGGTTTCTCTTAACGTTGCAAATAAAAAGCGACTCGCGCGCATGGAAACTGTCCTAAAAAATTAAGCGTTAAAGCAGAGATTATACAATAAAAAATGAGATGAGCATTTGGGAATGTCACCTCATTGTGTTGCATTAAATTATGCCATGATTTTACGCATCTGACGCAGCATAAAATTCTTAAAGTCATCCAGGTAGGTAAAGATCACGGGGACAACCACCAAAGTGAGCAGGGTTGAGGTGATCACCCCGCCAATCACGGCATGGGCCATCGGCGCACTTTGTTCACCGCCTTCACCCAGCCCTAAGGATAAGGGCACCATACCCATGACCATGGCGCTGGTGGTCATTAAAATGGGACGCAGTCGGGTTTTCCCCGCGGCAATAATCGCATCATAACGCTCTTCACCGCGATCCATGGCTTTTTTAATAAAGTCGATCAGCAGAATCGCATTCTTGGTCACCAGTCCCATTAGCATGATAATCCCGATAATCGAAAACAGGTTCATGGTGGAATTAAACAGGAACAGCGCCAGGAACACACCAATCAAGGATAATGGCAAGGAGGCCATAATCGCCGCAGGATGGATAAAGCTATTAAACTGTGAACCCAGCACAATGTAGATAAACACAATCGACAGGGTGATGGCGGTCAGGGCATAGCCTGCGGATTCTGCCATATCGGCATTTGAACCTTGGGTATCAAAACTATAACCTGGCGGCATATCAAAATTGGCTTGTAGCCGGCTGATATCCGTGCCGATATCTCCTGTAGGACGACCAGCGGTATTGGCTTCTATCAGAACTTCACGTGCCAGATCACGGCGGTTAATTTGTGAAGCACCGAGTTTTTCTTCAAACTTGGCCACACTCGAAAGTGGAATCAGAATCGGCTGATGATTGGCATCGGTTTTATTTGAAGTGATATACATGTTCTGTAAATCACGTGGCAAGCTGCGCTGGTCTTCCGTCAGGCGCAAATTCACATCATAAGTTTCGCCTTTTTCATCCTGCCAGGTGGTGACATCATCACCGGCAATCAGTGGACGAACCACATTGGCAATCTGATTCACGGATAATCCTAAATCACTGGCCAAGACACGATTGATCTGCACGCCGAGTGTCGGCTTGGGTTCTTTCAGTGAGGTTTCCAAATCGACAATACCGTCAATCTTGGCAATCTCTGTCATAAAACGATCGGAAATTTTTTGCAGTTCATCCAGGTCGGGGCCCTTGATCGAGATCATAATTGGCTTTTGACCACCCGAAACGGTTTCATCGGCAGATGCAACCGAGGTAATACTGATCCCGGCAACCGATTGCAGGCGTTGTCGAAACTCATTGTTGAGCTCGGTCAGGCTTTTTTCGCGTTCGATCCGTGGTGTCACGGTCACTCGCAGGCTGACGTGGTTTTTACCACGGTCAGTTACACCATTAATTACGCCATAAGTTGCTTTAACATCAGGGTGTTGACGGACAATCTGATCGACTTGTTGCAGTTTGGCTTGTGAGTATTCAAGCGAAGAATCTACCGGTGTTTCAAACTTAATGCGGATTTCGCCTTTGTCAGGAACCGGTACAAATTCGGTGCCAATCAGTTTCGATAATCCCAAGGCACCAAATAATGAAGCTACGGCAATCATTAAGGTAATGAATCTGAAGCGCAGCGCCAGTTTGAGCAGCTTTTCATAGACATGGCTTAAATTGTCCAGCTTGCCAGAAATCCAGCTAAAGAAACGTTTCACCCGTCCGGGTCTTTTATTTGGATCTTTTTTCTTTTCGGCCCAATGTGCAGAAAGCATCGGATCTAAAGTAAAACTAACAAACATCGAAATCAGCACAGCCACACTAACTGTAACCCCGAACTGATAAAAGAAACGACCAATAATCCCGCCCATAAAGGCCACCGGCAGAAACACGGCGACAATGGTCAGGGTGGTGGCCAGAACAGCTAAACCAATTTCTTTGGTGCCATCCAGTGCGGCAGTCACATGATCTTTGCCCATGTCGGCATGCCGGACAATATTTTCTCGCACTACAATCGCATCATCAATCAACAGGCCAATACTCAAGGATAACGCCAGCAAGGTCATCATGTTGATACTGAAGCCAAAGGCCCAGATGAAGGTCAAAGTACCTAATAATGCAATCGGCAGAGTTAAACCGGTAATCACAGTGGAGCGGAATGAACCAAGGAATAGCAGAACAATCAGCACGGCAAGTACCGCACCTTCAATAATGGTGCGGGCTACATCGCCAATGGTGCCCCGGATACTTTTGGAAGAATCCACTACCACTTGCAAGGTCGTCCCCTGAGGAAGCTGGGTCTCAATACTTTCTAAAGTTTTGTAAGTTCTATCGACCACCTCAATCACGTTAGAGTCCGAGCTACGCAGGATATCAATCGCAACTGCGGTTTTGCCATTTAAAAAGGCGGCAGATTCTAGTTCTGCCTGACTGTCTTGGATCTCTGCGACTTGTCTCAGGAAAATTGGTACGCCATTTTTATTGGCGATGATGAGATCGCCGAAGGCCAGTGGATGCAGCACTTTGGAATTGATCTCAATCACCAGTTCCGAGTTGCCAGATTTGAGTGTGCCGCCTGGAACTTCAATATTTTCAGCCTTTAAGGTATTGATGACACTGTCTACACCAAGGCTAAAAGCTTGCAGTTTTTGCGGTTCTACCTGAATCCGGATCTGGCGCTGTGCATCGCCGAGTAAATTCACCGTTCCCACGCCGGCAACGGTGCGCAGTTGGGGTACAATCCGCTGATCCAGATAAGAACTGAGTGCTTTGATATCCATGTTATTGGATTCAAATACGATCGACATGACCGCATTTGCGGTTGGATCATAACGTTCGACAATCGGATCCTGAATTTCATCACGAAATTCAGCAGTCACAGAGGCAATTTTATCCCGCACATCCTGAGCGGCTGTGGTAGAAGGTACGTCCAGATTAAACTCAGTGGTGATCATCGACAGGCCTTCACTGGACTGTGAAATCACCTGTTTTAAACCAGAAATGGTATTGATCTGATCTTCGAGTTTCTTGGTTATTTCTGACTCGACCGTTTCTGGAGAAGCGCCCGGGTAGTTGGTATACACCACCACAAAGGGAAAATCGACATCGGGAAATTCTTCAACGCCCATCCGCTGCCAGGAAGCCAGTCCCAATACCATCAGACAGAACATCATCATAATGGTGAAAACTGGATACTTCACACTAATTCGGGTAAACCACATGTCAATGATCCTGTGTGAGGCGCTTTAGTTCGAGCGAAGTGTGACAGTTTTTTGTAGATCGGCTTCGCTAAATCTAATTCGGCTGACCCGATCGGTGCTTTCCAATCCTTTGACCACCGCAATATTGTCGTTATAGCGCTGTTCCAGTACCTGCACATTGACCTTGATAAGTTTATTCTGGCGAATCACCCAGACATAGGGTTTGTTCTGGATATCCTGCAGCGTATCTAGGGGAATAATCTGCCCACTGATTTGGCGTGAACTCAAAATATTGCCTTCTACAAAGGAACCGATACTTAAAGAGGGAATTGTTTCATTCGGCGTAGCAAAGAATTCGATCTGGCGACTGGCCTGATCGGCGATCGGGGAAATCCGGCTCATCACTGCAGTGAGCCGATTGGGATTGCCTTGAATGCTGTATTCGACTTGACTGCCTAGCCTTAAGTTTGATTGTAGGTCACTAGGCACGCGTGCCTGAATTTCCAGCTGTTTAGGATCGACAATTTCAAACAGGGTTTGTCCAATCGCCACGGTTTGGCCAGGTTCCACCTGACGCTGGGTAATCACGCCACTGATCGGACTGGTCATGGTTCCGTCACGATCTGCTTTCTCGGCAATATCGACATTGGCTTGCTGGGCACGTACATTTTCCAGCTGTGCCTGATAATCGACCTGACTCTGTTCATATTCTACTTTTGAAATAAAGCCCTGATCGAGTAGACGCTTTTTACGTTGCATCATGTTTCGAGCCTGATTGGCCTGAGCTTGGGTAGAGGCCAGATTGGCACGTGCCTGTGCCAGTCGGGCAGCATTGTCCTGATTGTTTAGCCGTACCAGCACCTGACCTTTGGAGACGGTCTGACCGACTTGGGCATTGACACTGGTGGCGGTGGCAGACACCTGTGCCTGAATACTGCTTTGATTGACAGCCCGAATCGTGCCGGTAAACGCTGTTTTTTGAACTGAGTTGCCGGACTGTACTGCAATTAGGTCTTGAGGAATGACTTCAATGGATGTGGGTGTTTCGGCTTGCTGTACGGGTTCATTTTTATCACAAGCCACTAATAACATATTTAAGCAAAGTGCACTCATGATTAGGATAGAGCGCGGAGAAGGCATATTTAAACCATGAGCATGTGGTGCAGTTTGCATAAGAGTCCTTACAGCTTATTGTGGTTTAAAACCAACACAAGCTATCTGTATTTATTCAAGTGCTTTTAAACGGGCGATAATTTTGTCGTATTCTGCTTCCAGATTTCGATAGCGACTTTGTAAAGATTGAATATTTTCTTTTTGGGAAATGAGATTTTTATGATTATTCTCAAGTGTGGTTTTCAGGTGTGCCGGTGGAGCCTTACCTTTACGTAAATATTCACGTTCTTGGCGTACAAACATCACTCGATCTTTTTGCAATTGCTTCATTTGTTCTTGCTGAAAATCAATTTGCTTTTTTAACTGTAGCAGACTGTCATTTTTTTTCTGTAAGGCGGTCTGACTATTGTTGTACGCTCGCTTCAGTCTATTGTCTTCGGCGATCCGCTTGGCCTGTTGAGCACGTTGGGGAGCCTGTCTGATATCGGCTTCGGCATTATAAGGACGAGCACGTTTAATGACCTGCATATTCTGGTCAAGCGCTTCATAACCGTAACGAATATGATTGGGCGTCACATTAGTGCTGATATTGGCCACGCCTTTACTATCGTAATAGCGGTACCAAGTGGCCTTTGGCTGGATTTGGTTATTGTTGGCACAAGCTAAGGTCACCTGTAATAGTAACAGCACAGCAACAATGAATTGACCAGTCATTTTATTTTTATCAATGACAGCAAGTTTTTCTGAAAACTGACCCATCATTGGCTCCCTAAATTACTTATTTTAAAGTAATAATCTTGTTATATTAGACTTAAATTTACGAATTAAAAACTACCGTTAGTCAAAAAAAAACATCGGCGTGGGTAAAGTGTGAAGCTGTTGTTAAAAATAACTGATTTTGTCTACTTGTGTAGAAAATGTTCGTTGATAATACAAGTGACTTTATGTTAAAAATGTTTATCGATCGTAATAAAATAATCCTATGAGCCTTATGGCATAATAGTTTCTAAAATGGGAAGGGTTAAACAAATGGACGATAAATTCCAAAATCTAAAAGTTATGGTTATTGATGACTCAAAGACCATTCGTCGTACCGCGGAAACTCTTCTTCAGCGCGAAGGTTATGAAGTGATTACTGCCGTCGACGGATTTGAAGCTTTGTCAAAAATTGCCGAAGCAAATCCAGATATCGTGTTTGTAGACATCATGATGCCGCGTCTAGATGGCTATCAAACTTGCGCGTTAATTAAAAATTCTCAGAATTACCAGAATATTCCTGTGATTATGCTATCAAGTAAAGATGGTTTATTTGATCAGGCCAAAGGTCGTGTTGTGGGTTCAGATGAATACCTGACCAAACCTTTTAGTAAAGATGAATTGCTGAACGCAATCCGTAACCATATTAGTGCTTAATATTTGATTTTTTTTTGGGGAATTGGCATGGCACGTATCCTAATTGTGGATGACTCACCGACAGAAACTTTTCGCTTTAGAGAAATTCTTTCTAAACATGGCTTTGAGGTGATTGAAGCAGCCAATGGGGCCGATGGCGTCACCATGGCACAGGCTGAATTGCCTGATCTGGTCCTGATGGACGTTGTGATGCCGGGCGTAAACGGATTCCAGGCGACCCGTCAGATTGCGCGTGGGGCGACCACCAAACACATTCCAATTGTGATTGTCAGTACCAAAGATCAGGCCACTGACCGCGTGTGGGGCAAGCGTCAGGGTGCAGCAGACTATCTAACAAAACCAGTAGATGAAAAACAATTAATAGAAGTAATTAAGCAACACCTCAATGCAGGATAAGCTCTATGGCAGCAAATGGATTTATCGAATTGCTTCGCATTGCGAAACGGGGAAATAAAAACTACGTTTCCAATGACAATGAAGTGAACCGATGGTCGGGCATTGCTTTTGAGATGATGGGGCAATATTTTGTTGCTCCGCTGGGGGAAGTATCAGAAGTTATTTATCCCCCAAAATATACGCCGGTACCCAAGACAGGCTTTGTTGCACAAAGATTTGAAATGCAAAGCGCCCCTAATTGAGCCAAATTTAAGGCGTAACTTGGGTAAGTGGTCGACCTAATTCCGTAAATCTGTTGAGGACTGCTACACGTGCATGAA
>NZ_VPCG01000071.1:0-8179 GCF_013418355.1 Acinetobacter sp. YH12151
AATCATTCTTTGGGCTGTGCGCTGGTATTGTAAATATGGCATTAGCTATCGTGAACTGCAGGAAATGCTGGCCGAACGGGGTGTGAATGTTGATCACACGACTATTTACCGTTGGGTTCAACGTTATACGAATCTAAAAATGGGAGCCTATAGCTCCCATTTTTATTGTTAAACGTTGAATCCTATATGTTTTCCTGTTGGAAGCTCTACATCAATACGGAGCTTCCCACCCATTGCCTCAACATACTTTTTCATGGTTGAAATCTTAAGATCATTGCCACGATTTTCTATTGCTGAAAGCGATGGCTGTTTTATTCCCAAAGTTTCAGCAAGCTCTTTTTGAGAAATTTCGAGTTCTTCACGAATAAGATGAAGCTGATTTTCTAGCAGTAATTCATCAGCCATTTTTTGAATACGGGCTTGGCTCTCTGGAGAGCGGCTAGCTAACAATTCTTGCAGAGTCTTAGCCATTAGATTTATCTCCTAGGGTAGTGAGATGAAGTTGGTATTGTTCATCTGCAATATCCAGCATGTCTTTATAAAAACGCTTTTTACCGCCTTTATCAGCAATACATAGAACAATAGCCTGTCGTAAGGGATCAAATGCGAAGAAAGCTCTTAAGGGTCTACCGCGATGTTGAACACGCAGTTCTTTCATATTGGTAAATTTAGACTCATACACAGTATCTACTAAAGGACGGCCTAAACTCGGTCCCTGCTGCTGTAGAACAACCAGGGCAGCTAGGACCTTCTCTTGTGTAGGTTCATCTTGCTGTTCAAGCCACTGATTAAATAGATCTGTCGTAATGACTGTCCACATACCACAACCAAAATATAGATTATAGTCTATATTTTAGGGGCATTATGTTTGTTTTGCAAATGAGAAAGGATAGGCAATAAAAAACCCCGGCATCCTGCCGGGGTTTTTCATATTGGGTTGCTAAGTATGACTCCTGTCTTACCTCACGTTCCTGGTGCGATCTTTCTTATTCTTGTTGTTTGGAACATCCTGTTCTCTATGGCTTCATCATAGGAAAATTCCACTGTTCCAGGTAGCCGCAAAGAGCCGAGATTGTTGTGCGCCAGGGCGTACAAAATAGCCTAAATTTCATCCACAGTAATTGGGGATAGTTTTCGCCCTGGAAGAGCTGAGAACATTGGGAAAATGCCAAAATTGATCATTTTCTATACAGAATTATTGGCAAGAACTATCAAAACTGCTCATAAAAAAGCCGACTTGTTTCAAAATCGGCTTTTTGCTCATTTTTGCATTTTTCTGATTTTAATAAGTTGCTGATATTTCAATTAATATACAAGTGTTGTAAGCCCAAAGTAGAAATGTCCGGTTTCTCCAAAGTAAAAATGTCCGCTTTTAGAATATGCGCTTTTGCAATTTTCTTAGCGGACGGTTTGATATGTTGGTGTCTATGTCGGATAACCGCCATTATATTTAATAAAAGTATAAGATCAGGGAAAGTTACAGTTTTTATTTAAAATTGAAGTATCCATTAGACTTATGAATATTTATAAAAGGTATATAATGAGTATTATTAACCCTCAAGAAACCTCTATGAAAGGTTTACAGTCAATCATTCTTTATGATTCTTTTCTTTCATCTAAACTATTCCGAGTTGATATTAGTGGTGGTCATACAAACATTACCGGTATCAACGGTGCAGGGAAAACCTCATTCCTGAACCTGATTCCTATTTTCTTTGGTGCCTCACCAAATGGGTTAATAGAGAAAGCTGCAAACAAGAAAAATTTCGTAGACTACTATTTGCCGAGCAGTCGAAGCATGGTGATTTTTGAATACCTTGCTCACTCAGGTACAAAGTGTGTGGTGCTGTATCGCAATAATAATCAGGGCAAGCACAACTACCGATTTGTTGATGGATGCGCGGAAGATACGCTATTAAGTGAGAGCAGTCTGGAAATCTTGGGTCTTTCTCAGAATGTGAAAGACGTATTTGATCAGGTTTATAAATCTGGCGTTGATGTGAGCCGTCAGATCGACAGCATCCCTGAATATATCTATACGCTGACTGCAGATAAATCACGACTGACAGGTGAAAGAAACCTTCGTGATTTATGCAACCGCTATTCACTGTCTGGAAGCAAACAACAGCTAAAATTCCTGAGCAATCTGACCCAGGTAACGATTAACCAGAACAATGTTGTCTCAAACTTCAAAACCATGTTAATTGAAGCGTATTTGGACAACGAGAAAATCAAAACAAAACCAACCTCTACCGCAGATTGGTTAGCAACCATCAATGATGTGAAAGCCCTACAAAGCCTTCAATCGGAAAAGCAGAAGATTATCTCTGGCATTCAGTTAAAGAATGCGGTCTTAGCCTCCTTTAATGCGCTTCATGCACACCTGTTGGTACTCCGGGACCATGTGGTGAACTACGAGCAGCAGATCAGTTCGATAGAGCATGAAATCTATGCGGTAAAGAACAAAGGGAATGAGACAGTCCGTAACCTGAATAACCAGATTGTACAAGTCAAAGAGCTGATTGCAGTAAAAGAAAAGTCTGCAGGTAACTTTAAACAGGCAATTCATGATATTGAAGTTGCGGAAAGACGTTATCAAGACATGAATATTTCCGTCATGGAACAGGAATATAAGAAACGTGCGCACTACTTCAACGAGATTGAAGAAGCGAAGAAATACAAACAGTTTTTGACTGAAAGCTACGAAAATATCAACCGCGAGTACGACAAGCATTCAGCAGATTTGCTTCGTGAAAAAATGGCATCCAGTGAAGCCCTTAATGCTGAATCTAACGAGGTTCAGGAGGCAATCAACCAGTTGCGAAACCGCTTTGATCTCAAGGTGAAAGAGCTTGAGCGCAAACAGGCTGAACAGCTCCAAATTCTTGATCAAGAAATTTCCAGTGAACGTCAAAGGCTTCTGGATATCCAGTCAGCAGCTATGGAGCGCATGCACCAATCAACACTGTTTACGGATGAAGAAAACCTACAGCTACAGCGCCTCAAGTTGGCTTATGAAGTCAAAGAGAATACCTTGTCTGCAAAGTCTGACGAATTGAAAGCGGCTCAAAACAAGCTTAAACAACTTAATTTTGATCAAAACAAGGCGCAGTATGATCTTAATGGATTAAAAGCCAAGCTTGAGAAAGCCAAGCAGTCAGAAGAGAATCTGCGTACAACCCTGTTCCAGAAAGACACCTTGCTACGGTTCCTGAATGATGCACCGAATGAAGATGTGGACTGGCGTACTACCATTGCGAAGGTCATCAATCCTGAGCTTTTCTTCAAAACCAACCTGAACCCTGTCTGGCAAACTGGCGTGAATGCCAATGCGCTAAGCCTCTATGGTCTTGAAATAGACCTGAACAAGTTGGAGATTCCAGGGGAAGCCGACAGTCTTGAGCAACTACAAATACGTCTGAAAGATGCCGAGATTTACACGGCTTCTTTGGTTGAGCAGTACGACAAGCAATCGCATCTGGCTCAGTCCATCCATAGAGAGATCAACGAGACCAATATTGCAGTTGTTAAACTCGAAAATGAGTTAAATACCCTGCAAAACGAGAAGCAGCAAGCCCGACAGGTTTATGACCAGACTGAGAAAGAGCTGAAAGCGAAGAAGGCAGAAGCTACACGTATTGAGCAAGAAGCTGTAAATAGAGCGAAATACGAGCTGCAAACTTTCAACAATCAGATTGAGCCGAAGAAACGTGGTGAGCTTCGATCAGCCAACATGCTTGAAAAAAATGGCTTAAAGGAGAGCTATGATGCGTCCTATGCAGACTTGCGTATCAAGCTTGACCTGATTGCCACAAAGGAAAAGCAGCTAGAGAGCAGCTATCAAGCCAAGATGGATGATTTGACCAACCTGTATCACAGCAAACTGCGTGAGCAAGGCGTGGATGAAAATATCCTGAAACAGGCAGAAATGAAGATCAAGGCTGCGATTGCACAGCACACCAAAGTCAAAGGCTATGAAAGCATTTTGGCTGAGTACGATATGTGGAAGAAAAACCACTATCAGTACAAGCAGAACCATATCGAGGACATGAACCAAGCTCTGAAACTTGTATCTGAATACAGCCACAATCTTTCCAAACTGGAAAGTGAGCTTGAACAAGTCCGAACCTCCCTTCGTACAAGAGTGGACAATCTTGAAGCGAGTGCACAAGATTTCAGGGAGAAAATCAAAAAGCTGGATAAACAGGGGCGTGAAATCGAAAACCTGTTCGATGACGATATCCTATTGGTAGAGGTAGATCGACCTGAGTTTTTAAGCTTCGACAGCTTCTCTCGTGATCTGGGTACGTTGGCTGATACACAGAAGAAACAGATTTATCAATTACGCTTGCAGACAAACGCTTCTAAGGCATTACTGCGCAAATATGAAGCCTTCTCTCTGTTCAAGCTGTTTGAGGAAAAGATGGAGAGTATGGGGACTACCAGTGAAACCATGAACACCATTAACTCCATGTCTACCATCGAAAGCATCATGGACTACGACTTGCCGAAAAAGCATGATGCAGTCACAAACATTTTCCGTAATAAATCGGCTCAGTTGCGTAACTATATTCAGGAAATCCTTAATCTAAATAAGCGTTTAAAGAGCGTATCTACGGAACTGTCTGGCTACCTGAACCGTAGCAACAAGTTCAAGGCATTCACTGACTTCTCAATGAATCTGGAAAGTGTGCTGAATGACAAGAACACCCTAGATCAGCTCAATCAGTTTGTTTTGCAGTGTGAGGACTATCAATCCTTTGAAAACATGCAAAGCAGCTCCATTCCGAGCGAGGATTTCATTCGTTGCTGTGAATACACCTTAAAGGCAATTGAAAGCACCAAAGGACATACTGATGATATCCGCTCTATGGTACGTCTGAAAATGAGCGTGATGAACAATGGTCGTCTTGCCGAGCTGCGTACTGACAACGACTTTACCAGTGCAGGGAGTACAGGAACGTCACGTATTCTGGTGCTGATCATGTTCCTCGCATTGTCACGGAAGTTATGCCCTGATAACTCGACCTACATCCATATCCCGCTTGACGAGATTGGCAACTTTGATGCGATCAACACCAATTTGCTGTTCGACATGATGGACCATAACAAAATCTATCTGGTCTGTGCTCAACCGGAAAACTCAACCTCTAACCACAAGTTTAAGAATCTCTACATTGTTGGAGCCAATGGTGTCAGCACTGTTGTTCCACTGGAAATCGAAGGCGATAACCCATTGCTTGCAGCAGAACCAGTCTAATAGGGAAAAAGTGGAGAATTTTAAATGGCTGATAAACGATTAACAAAAGTAGCGACCAAATTATTAGAAGGTTATCTAATTGACCAGTGGAGTGATTTTGAGAACTTTGAGTTTTTGAATGATGTCGAATTTTTAGATCAACTAAACAACCATATTAGTTTTCTAGGCAAAAAGTGTATTCAGACACCGTGCGGTGGTGGGTATTTCCTGATTTACCTTGATATTGAAAGTGACCCTGAGATCAAAAAGGTCATCACCAAACAGTTTGAGGAAAACGTCAGCAAAATGGAGCCACTTGTGGACTGGCTGCGACTGTTCAGAAAGGCAGGGGGGCGCAATGAACCTCTGATTGGAGGCGACAGAATTACGTCTGGTGAAATCCTGGTTGAAGTGGAGAAGTCCAAGCATGTCCAAAAAGGGCTAAAAGAACTCTCTGCAAAGTTGGGTAAGACCGCAAGCACAGTGAAAGACCAGATCAACGGTGTTATTCAGTTTTTGGTACAGCGCGAATATTTAGTGCCGGTTGGGGTTGTGGGTACTGAGTTTTTGGCAACTTCACGTTGGTCGATTTTCTACGATGAAGCTGAGTACCTTGCCGAACACAATGCGATTGATATCACTCAAACAGATGATGTGGAGCAGGGCGAGTTACTATGATCGACTTCGTGAATCCGGCTGAACGTGGGGCGAAGGTTTTCTCTGCAAACATTGATGCTATTGCCGAAGCAATCATGTTTACCAGTTCGTCTATTCAGGTCAATGAATCAAACAAATCCTTGATTGATAATTTGCTGTCTTGCGATCTTGGGTATCTGGATGCAGAAAAAAACACGCTGCATCTAAGAAACTTCGTCATTGAGTTTGTGAATTTCTATAAAAACAGAAAGAAACGCAACATTTCCGCACCCGACATTAGCGGTCTGATTGATCGTATCAAAACGGTGAGTACCGACTATGCCTTGTCAAAAGTCGAGGACCCGGAAAGTGCCGAAGTATTAAAGGTTGAAGCAAGTGACCTGATTATTGAGCTTTCAAACAATATCAGCGAGAACATGACCAATTTTGCCGATCAGTGCTTTGAGTATCTGTCGCTGTTCAACAACTACGACATGAAAATGCGTAAGGCTGAACAAAGCTTAAAGACTGCCAAAATGCTAATTACGGCACTGGAAATCCTTTCACCAAATACGATGGATGAATTGGCGGTAGGTGATGCAGACTTGCAGAGAGTGATCTCCAAACGTCTCAAGCCAAGCGTGTTTGAAGCCATTGAAGAAATGAACCACAGCCATCACCGACTGGACAAGCAACTCTTTGAATGGAAAAAGGACATAAAAACCCAGGAGCGAATCAATCTGATTGATGCGCTGCACCGTCATTTTGCCAACAACCGGACGCTGAATGCCGATATTGATTTCAACAAGGCACCTGATAGCTTCCGTCGTGTACCACTTATCAAGCTGAAAGCTCGTGCCGATATCTACCTTGAGGATTTTGAGAACACTTTATCTGCGGTAGCTCAGACAGCCAATCAGAAGCGTGTTAAAAAAGATGGTCCAGTTGTTGAAAAAAAACGCCCACCGGTAGAGAAGGCAACGCATACGATAGTGAAGGCAGTCTCATCTCTGGATAAAGCTGCATTTTTCTTCTTTGACGCTTTTGGCAGTCCGGCAATCAATGAAATATCAGCAAAGAACGCCTACATACGCCTAGAGCCTGGATGCAAATTTGAATACTGGATTAGTCGCCTCCTGTATGAGTTTGAACTCAACCACTCAAACCATCTTGAGTTGCAGTTAGTGGGTGAAACGGATGCTAAATATAATGGCAACTACTACATTTCAGATATCGTGTTTCGTCGCAAAGACAGCAACGGAAAGGTGATGCAATGCGCTTAGGGCAAAGAGAACTCTCAATCATTCAGACGGTTTTACAGCTTAAAACCAGAGTGGTGAAGCTTAACAAGACATGGACAATGCTGAACAAAGACATGCAGATCGGCAGCATCATCAAACGTGAGCTGCATCTAAGTGAATCAGATCTTGATGTGCTTCGGGTTCTGTACGGAAAGCATGTAAAAACGGAGCCAGAGGTAACGTATGACTCCAATGCAGACCGAATATCGCTTGCTGATCATCGTATAGATGAAAAGTCTGGCAATGCCAGCGTTTTCGGTGAGCAGCTTTGGTTTGCTGCGATCAATGCACAACTACCGTTAAAGTCCGGTGAGATGCACATTGCACATCCTGGCGTGACAACAGCCGTGTCCTTAGAGCATCTTGCAGTAGAAAAAATCAGGAAGCTGATCATTATTGAGAATGGCACTATGCTTGTACGGATTTCGGACTGGTATCAGCAAGTTCCACTCGAATGGCAAGACAGCCTATTCCTTTACAGGGGGCATGGTAAGAACTGCCGGTCAGTCAATCAGTTGCTTGAAGTTCTGCCAGAAGAATGTCCGGTAGCGGTGTATACCGATTTCGACCTGTATGGGTTGAATATCGCCAATAATTTCAACCTGATCAGACCAGTCTCTGTGATGGTTCCCCAATGTTGGCAAAGCATTAAAGAACAACACCCTGATAACAACTTCTATAAGTATGTAGACCAGTCAGAGTACATTTCGGATTTGTCGGAAACCGAAGGCATGTCGGAGCCGATGAAAGCGATCTTGAAGCATGTGAACTTCAATAAAGTTGCAGTTATGCAAGAGAACGTGAACCGGCTTGGTCCATTGGTGTGTATAGCAATTTAAGGGCACTGTTGCAAAAGTTCAAGGTGTTACTTTAGACTATAGCCTAACGGAACAAAATAAAGTCTTAAAAAGCAACTCAAAAACCGTATTTATAGACTTAATATTTAATTTCGGTACAATATGTATTTAATTATCTAAACTCTAACGGTACAGAATGCCTAATC
>NZ_VPCG01000007.1:0-109350 GCF_013418355.1 Acinetobacter sp. YH12151
GAAAATGTATATCGTTGGCAGAAGAAATTATTTAGACCAGTTATCAAAAACTTCATTGATGACTTTATTCTCGATAAAAATCATCTGCTACCACAGAGAATCTATAAATAATAGTGCGTAAGTCCTATTTAAATAAAAAAGATATTAAAAAATAGGAATTAAATCCCATCTTTAAAATAAAAAAATCTATTTTTAATATAAATCTGCTTTGGTCACACGTTTTAAGGACGGATCTAGACGTTCCCGTTCCAACCGATCTACCCGAGTCAGTTGCGAACGGAACTTGGCACCCTCTTTAAACAGAATCATTTCACCCGGCTGAAAAGCGGTCCATTCCTCATTTTGTGTCAATGGCTCGGTGGTAATAACCGCAACCCTGTCCTTAGGCGTAGTGACCTGACTAAAGTCCACCTCGACATCAATATCAATCAGCTGTGCCGGTCTAAACGGGTATTCACGCACCAGCCAGTGCAATTTGGTAATGGCATAGCTAAACAGCGCCTGCCCATTGGAAAGACAGAAATTAAAAGTGCCGTGTTCTGCAATCGCAGGTGAAACCTCAGCAAGTAGTTCAAAGACCTGATCCAGACTCGGTTCATCATAACCAAAGCGTTTGACCAGCTGATCGAGCAAATAGCAAAAAGCGCGCTCACTATCAGTATTGCCGACTGGGGTAAAACGGCCACTCAGCACCGGAAAATACTCATGCAAATCGCCATTATGGGCAAAAATCCACTGCCGGCCCCACAGTTCGCGGCTAAATGGATGCGAATTTTCCAGATTGATTTTGCCTTGGGTGGCTTTACGGATGTGCGCAATCACATTACGGGATTTGATCGGATAGTTACGCACCAGCTCGGCAATCGGAGATTCAACCGCAGACTGGTTATCGACAAATAGGCGACAGGCTTTATCCTCAAAAAAAGCAATTCCAAAACCGTCGGCATGATCCGAGGTAATTCCGGCCCGCTGGGAAAACCCACGAAATGAAAAGGTAATATCCGTCGGGGTGGCACAATTCATTCCGAGCAGTTGGCACATGGTCTGGTTTCAGCTTTCTATTTTCTTAGATGCTTATTGTGCATGACTACCCGAGTCATTTCAAATAGCTATCAGTTATAAATAGAGATAAAAAAGAGCCTCAATTGAGGCTCTTTTCCGCAAAAAAACAACTTATGGACGAGGTGGATGGGCACGGTTGGTAATCAGTGTACCAACGCCATGATCGGTAAAAATTTCCAATAAGCTGGCATGTGGCACACGACCATCTACAATATGCGCGCTCACTACGCCGCCTTTGACCGCATCCAGTGCACAGCCGACTTTAGGAATCATGCCACCATAGATCACGCCTGTTTCAATCAGACGGTCAACTTCCTGAGTGCTTAAACCCGTCAGCAGGTTTTTATTTTCATCCAGAACACCTGTAATATTGGTCAGCAGAATCAGCTTCTCTGCACCTAGGGCTTCTGCGACTTTACCTGCCACCAAGTCTGCATTGATGTTATAGGTATTGCCTTCTTCATCCACGCCCAGCGGTGCAATCACGGGAATGAAATCGCTGTTGGTGAACATTTCCAGCACATCGGTTTTTACGCCAACGACTTCACCGACCAGACCCAAATCAATTTGCTGAACCGAACCATCTTCAGCCACTTTTTCCATCAGCAGTTTTTGTGCACGAATCAGGTTGCCGTCTTTACCGGTCAAGCCAATGGCACGACCACCATGCTGGTTGATCAGGTTCACAATCGATTTATTGACACTACCGCCAAGTACCATTT
Source organism: Acinetobacter sp. YH12151 (assembly GCF_013418355.1). NCBI lineage: Bacteria > Pseudomonadati > Pseudomonadota > Gammaproteobacteria > Moraxellales > Moraxellaceae > Acinetobacter > Acinetobacter sp. YH12151. Next base: position 1,785 of record NZ_VPCG01000007.1, read on the forward strand.
CCACGACTTCCATCGTGGCAGGATCAGTCACGCGCATCCCGTCGATACGGTCTGATTCACGGCCCAACTGTTTCAGCATGGAATCGACTTGTGGCCCCCCACCATGCACCACAATCGGATTAATACCAACCGTTTTTAATAATACGATATCACGTGCAAATGAACTTTCCAGCTCAGGATCGGTCATCGCATTACCGCCGTATTTTACTACCAGGGTTTTACCCGCAAAGCGTTGAATATACGGCAAAGCTTCTGTCAAAATCTGTGCTTTGTCGATGCCTGTTTGTTGATTTGGCATTCGCCTCTCCTTATTGAGCATCTAAAATATCTTGAGCGATCTGTGGATAACGGTCACGCAACATGGCTACAAACAGCTGACGAATTTCATTCAGGCCCTGAGCATCATTGGCATCAAAGCGCACTGTGAAATACTCACCTGTATTGGATGCTCGAATGATGCCAAAACCATCCTCAAAATCAAGACGTATCCCATCAATTTTACTGATTTGCGCACGAATTCTTTCAGATTGCTGTTCAACAAAGTCTAAAAGTTCAACCGGATGCACATGATGCGTTGCAATATAAAGATCTTCGGTCCCATGCCGTTTCGGATAAGCCGCTAAAGCTTGTGCAAGACTTTGACCAGTTTGATCCAGATATTCCATGACTCTGAGCGCTGCATAGAGTCCATCATCATAGCCCCAGCCACGGCCATCATTAAAGACATAATGCCCGGCATATTCTCCACCAAAAATCGCCTGCTGCTGAGATTGTGCCAGATAAGTTCTCAGAAATGAGCTTCCGGTACGAATCATCACCGGCTCACCGCCCAAACGTTGCACGGTGTCTCGCACCAGGGTTGAACATTTGACATCATAAACAAACTTGCGTGGTGCTGAGTCAGTGAGGCAAATTTCGGCAAACAGGCACAGTAACTGATCCGCCGTGATAATCTGGCCCTGTGCATCAATCAAGACCACGCGATCGCCATCGCCATCCAGGGCAATGCCCAGATCAGCCTGCTGTTGCATGATGCTTTGGCGTAAAGTCTCCAGATGTTTGTCTTGCGAAGGATCTGGTGCATGGTCTGGAAAATGCCCATTGGCATCACAACGCAAAGCCATCACCGCACAACCCATTTTTTGAAGCACCAGATTGGCACAGCGCCCGGCTGAACCATTCAGACCATCCAGAACCACTTTAAATGAGCGCTTCAACTGGATATCTTTTAATATACCATGCTGATATTTTAGACAAAATTCTGGAATAACTTGATGAGTCTGTTCGTCTAGGCAAAGCTGCTGATTGCTATAATGTGGTTTGGCCAGATGAGCCACCTGCTGGATCATCTCTGGGCAAGGCGGCTCACCAGAGACAATCCATTTAATACCATTATCTTCTTTGGGATTGTGACTGGCCGTGACCATGATGCCATTGCCATCAAATTGCCGTGCGGTGAAATACAGCATCGGACTGGAACAACAACCGACAATGGTGGCTTCAATCGAATAAGCTTGAAAAATACGGCGAATGGTTTCTGCAAAAGCCGGACTGCTAAGCCGTGCATCATAGCCAATTGCGACACGTGTCTGTCGCGCAGCCTGATATTGCTGTGCTAAACCGTGAGCAATTGCATCGATAATCCCAGCACCCAGTACACTGACTTTACCGCGTATGTCATAGGCTCGAAAAATGTGCATAGGGAATAGATGATTCATAGATCCCATAAAACTGTTCTTTTCACTAAATATAAGGAGATATAAAATGACTTATTTCATCATCATGACTTTAAACATTTGTTTTTGTTTTAAGACCCGCTACTTTTAAACCATTTCAATGTAACAATCAATTATAAAAATATTACCGTTAACTGAATAATCAGAAAATTTCTGTGATGAAATAGTCCTTATTTAATTATATTTATTTTTAATTTCCCCGGCTAAAATTAAAATAAAGATATAAATTTCAATTTTGAATAACTCTATTTATATAGAAAATAAATTTTTATTTTTAACTCCATTTTAAGCGTCACATTATGTTTAGGATTTACTTTGTTGTATTTAAGAAATGACCTACATCCATTCATTGTTTGCAGGTCATCTTCTCTTTAGTTTTTACCGGTATGGCCAAAGCCACCAGCACCACGCTCAGTGGCTTCAAATTCACTGACCAGATCAAATTCAGCTTGTACTACCGGCACCAGCACATATTGCGCCAAACGTTCACCCGGCTCCAGACTGAAAGCAGTCTGACTCCGGTTCCAGACCGATACCATCAATTCACCCTGATAATCTGAATCGATAAGACCTACCAGATTACCCAGCACAATCCCGTGCTTATGACCTAAACCTGAACGTGGCAAGATCAGACCTGCAAAAGCAGGATCTTCGATATAAATCGCCAAGCCTGTTTTCACTAAAACGGTTTGACCCGGTTCAATCACTGTCGTTTCATGGACGCAGGCACGCAAGTCCAATCCTGCTGAACCTGTGGTGGCATAAGTCGGTAATGGCCATTCCTGACCGAGACGCGAGTCAAGGACTTTCACCTGAACTTTCATGTGTTCATTCCTGTTGTTGCATTTAAAATATGTATAAGCGTTGAAGTTTATCGTTTGATAAGATTGCGCAAATTATCCAGATAATGCTGCGCCTGTAATTTCGGATCGATATTACCCGCCAGCTTTTTCTTGCGACCTAACCATTCCAGTTCATCTTCCGGTAATTCATCCAGAAAACGGCTTGGAGTCATTTGCTTCATCTGTCCGCCAGCCTTGCGCTGTTCGGCCAAGGTAATGGTCAGACCCTGACGTGCACGGGTAATCCCGACATACATCAGGCGACGTTCCTCTTCAACCGTCTCCGCAGCAATCGAGTTCTTATGCGGCAGAATTTCTTCTTCCAGCCCGATCAGATAGACATAAGGGAACTCAAGCCCCTTAGAAGCATGTAAGGTTAACAAGTTGACTTTGTCAGTATCTTCTTCTTCCTGTTGCTGCTCCAGCATATCCAGCAGCACCATTTTACGAATCACGCTTTCAATATTTTTTTCATCGACATCTTCAGCGCGGTTAATCAGGCTTTGGATGCTGCTGTAAAGCACTTCAATATTGTCGAGCTTGGTTTTTTCCTGTGCCGGCGTGGCTGCAGTTTCCTTGATGTAATCGATATAACCGGCTTCAATCATCATCTGACGGATGATCGGTACCGGTTCATCATCATCAAGTAAATTGCGGGTAAAGCCCTCAATGAAGTCGGCAAACTCTGCCAACTGTGTGGTGGCCTTTTTCGGAATCGCCATGGTCAAACGCTGATCCGCTGCCGCAGCCAGCAGTGACAGGTTATTTTCCTGAGCAAAGAGACCCAGTTTTTCCAGTGTCACCGGCCCAATGGCACGTTTTGGCGTATTGATAATCCGTAGGAAAGCGCTGTCATCTTCAGGGTTAATGATCAGGCGTAAATAACTCATCATGTCCTTGATTTCGGCACGCGCGAAAAAAGATTGACCGCCAGACAATTTATACGGAATCTGCATCTGACGGAGATGGGTTTCTAAAATACGCGCCTGAAAATTGCCGCGATATAATACCGCATAATCTTTCCAGCTTTTCCCATTCATCAATTTATGCGTGATCAGGTCTTTGACCACGCGTTCTGCTTCATCATCATCATTACGGCAAGTAATCACCCGGATCACTTCACCATGGCCTTTGTCTGACCAGAGTTTTTTATCAAAAATATGCGGGTTATTGCCAATCACGGTGTTGGCTGCTTTAAGAATACGACTGGTCGAACGATAGTTCTGTTCCAGTTTAATCACTTTTAAATTCGGGAAATCTTGTTGCAGCAAGGCCATATTTTCCGGTTTGGCGCCACGCCAAGCATAGATGGACTGGTCATCGTCGCCTACGGCGGTGAACTGCCCCATTACGCCAACCAGCAATTTCACCAGAATATACTGTGCAGTGTTGGTGTCCTGATATTCATCGACCAGCAAATAACGCACCCGGTTTTGCCATTTATCCCGTACTTCGGCATTTTCCTGTAGCAGACGTGTCGGCATCACGATCAGGTCATCAAAATCTACGGCATTATAGGCACGCAGATTACGTTCATAAAGCTGATATAAATGCGCAAACTGGACATCTTCGGCAGTTTCACAAGTGGTATGCGCCTGCTCGGGTGGAATCAGATCATTTTTCCAGTCCGAGATCATTTTCATGGCTTTGGCAATCAGTTCTTTGCTTTCTGCACCGGATAAATTGTCACGATGCATCAAATCCATCAGAATACGTTTGCAGTCGTCAGCATCCAGAATCGAAAAATTATTTTTAAGGGGGGTATGTTTCAGCTCCAGACGCAGCATATTCAGGCCAAAGGTATGGAAAGTCGAAACTGAAACGCCTTTACTTTCTTCACGGGTTAACAATTTGCTGACACGCTCTTTCATCTCACGTGCCGCTTTGTTGGTAAAGGTCATTGCAGTAATACGATGCGCAGGAATCCCGCAATGCTTGACAAGATATGCGATTTTTCGCGTGATCACTGAAGTCTTGCCTGAACCCGCTCCTGCAAGTACTAACAAGGGTCCTTGAGTGTATTTCATGGCTTCAAGTTGCTTGTCATTTAACTGACTGGCGAGTGACATATGGCTTCCTCTTCTAGATTCGGCTCCGATTATAGTCATCTCTGCCTCAGTTGCCTAATTTAAAATACGATTAATCAGGTCAATGTTCAGATATAAAAAAACCACCCGAAGGTGGTTTTTTTATATGCGTTTAAAGATTATTGAACAGCATATACCGCGATTTCTACACGACGGTTTTGTTCTTTACCCGCCGCAGTTGTATTGTCTGCGATCGGGTTGGCTGAACCTAAACCTTGAGCATTAATACGTGTACGTGAAACACCTTGACCTGATAAATAAGTTGCTACAGAGTTAGCACGTGCTTGAGACAACGGGATGTTGATTGAGTCATTACCGGTACTGTCTGTATAGCCAGTGACCAAAATACCGCTGTTGTTATCTTCGGTTAATACTTGAGCCACTTTATTCAAAGTGCCATAGAAGTTTGGTTTGATGTTCGATTTGTTGGTATCAAATGTAATGCTACCTGGCATTACAAGGTTAATCGAACCATCTGCATTACGGTTAACATCTACGCCAGTTCCGGCTGTTGCTTGACGTAATTTTTTCTCTTTGTTATCAAGATAAACACCTGCTGCACCACCAACAACAGCACCAATCGCTGCTGCACGGTTGTTTTGACGGCTGGTATTCGCATTACTCTTAGAAACACCGTAACCTGCTGCAGCACCAATTAAAGTACCTAAAGCAGCTTTATCATATTCCACACCACCGAGGTTATTACCAGTTGATTGACAACCTGTAAGTGCTACGGCCCCTGCTACAGCTGCTGAAATTACTAGTGCACGCATCGCATGACTCCTTATTGTATGCTTTGTTGTATAAGCGAAATAATGATTTAAATTGAACGGGATAACCATTGAATTTTTGTTAATAATAAATCGTTTCGCAATATTTTGTAATGTTTATATGTAACTAAAACAATGGACTTCATCACAATATCTTCATAGTTAGGCCTTTAGGCTTTTTTATTTGCCTCACTCTCATTATATTATTCAAAATATGAAAAAATTTAAGCGACTAATCTCTGGGGACTGTTTTGATATGTCATCGAATAGCAATAAACAAGCAACTTTAAAAAAACTTACACGTGGCTTGGCTGTCACCTCAGTGATGACAGGCAGTACTTTTTTTCATGGCCCTCCGGTTCTGGCGCTGGGTTTTACCAAGTTTTTTAAAAAATCTGCAAAAGTTGATGAAACCAATATCAAGATTACCAACAGCTGGTTAGGCGTCAATAACTGGCTGATTGACAATGTGCTCAACAATACCGAATGGCAAATAACAGTAGATGAATCACTTGATTTAAATATGCAGGGCCGTTATTTGATGACCTGTAATCATCAAAGCTGGGTCGATACCACCGTCAATCAGTACTTCGGCTTGACCCGTATGCCGCTGACGCGTTTTTTTACAAAATGGGAACTTATTTTTATTCCTTTTGTCGGTCAAGCCTTTAAAATCTTAGGTTTTCCGATGATGAAACGGCATAGCAAGGAACAGATTGCTAAAAATCCTGCGCTAAAATACCGCGATATGGAAGAAGCACGTAAATCCTGTGAGCAGCTGATCAGTCAGCCCTTTACCCTGTTAAATTATCTGGAAGGCACGCGTTTTACCCAAGACAAACATGATCAGCAGCAGTCTCCTTACAAATACTTACTTAAACCTAAGGCCGGTGGTCTGGCTTTGGCGCTGAGTATTCTCGGCGATAAAATTGATGCGCTGGTCGATATGACCATCGTTTATCCGGACGGTATTCCGGGTTATGGTGAATTTTGGTTAGGTGAAGTGCCACGAATTGCGGTAAATTTAAGAAAAATTGAGATTCCTGACTGGGTACTCGGCGGCAATTATGAAGATGATGCTGAATACCGTGCACGTTTCCAGAAATGGATTGATCAAATCTGGACTGAAAAAGATCAACTAATAGCGCAAATGCAGCAGAACTTTGACCAAAGCGCTGTCTGATTTTTTGCCTGAGTAACTATGAAGAACGACAACCCCGACATCACCTCTAGCTCATTTAAGTTTATTCGTAAAGGCACCTGGGGCTGGAAAGTTGCGCTGATTTACGACATTTTTATGATGGTCTTAATCATCATTAATCTATTTTGTCTCAGTGCCAACGCCATTTTAATGAGCGATTTTGGTCAATGGTTGTTTGACTTCATTCGTTTACCGGAAATCTTGCAGTTTTATAAAAGTGATTTACGCCCTTGGGTGGTCATTACTGAGGGCTGGTTTACCACCTTCCTGATCTGTGAATTACTGGCACGTTGGGGCATTGCCATTGTTCAGCGCCATCATCGGCGCTGGTGGTTTTTTCCATTCGTACATTGGTATGAAATTCTCTCCATTATTCCACAACTGCGCTTTCTGCGTCTGTTACGTGCGGTCGCGATTGGCTATAACTTGCATAGTCACGGTTATAAAGTCATTCCCGAGCGCTGGTATCGTCAAGGCAATTTTTATTACAACATGCTCATGGAGGAGCTTTCCAGCCGTGTGGTGCTGACTGTACTGGACGGTATTAAGCGTGAACTCAGCACCAGTACATCACATAAAAAATTGATTGATGATTTGGTAGAACATCATCGTAAATTACTGGCAGTTGCCTTGGCAGACATCTTGCAGGAATCTTTGGGTAAAGAGTTGCAGGCACAACGTTCCATGATTGCTAAAAATGTCGGGCAAGTAGTCAATCAAGCCATTGAAGACACCCCGGAACTGACCCAGTTATTGCGATTAATTCCACTTGTCGGTAGCCGGATTGAACAACAAATTCAAAGTATTGGCCAACGTCTAGGGGAAAATATCACCCAAGGTCTGATTGATCCCTTTACTCATACCGGCCAAAAAGAAAATCCGACTTTTACCCTAATTTCAGATAAAATCAGCCAGATTCAGATTGAACATAATCCACATATTGATAAGTTGGTCGAATCGGCTGTTTTTGAAACACTTGAAGCGATCCAAAAACAGGTGAAAGTCAAACAGTGGCAACAGATTTTAGAAGAACATGAGCAAAATCAGCGCTTAATAGATAGATAACATTTAAAGTGCAGAACCAGATAAAATCATCCGGTTCTGTTGGCATAAAAAAATAACTGAGATCGCTAGAGAATTACGCCAATTTGTTCTAGGATTTGCACTATTTACAACATTGCTTCGACATAAAACCAGCAAGTCAGAAGTATTTAAGGAAGAATTATGGCTGATATACGGATAAAAGGCAGAATGGTCAATGCAATACGCATTAGCTTAGATACCAATGATCATGATGCCATCCGCCAGCAACTTAGCCCAAAATTACAAGCTGCATTCCCATCTGGCACTTTGGCCGTCATTGAGAGTTCAGTTGAACAGGAACTGATTGCCCTGATTCAGCTGTTAATCGACTTAGATGTACAGCCAATGGCCGTGACTGAGGGTTTACTGGGTGATCAGGCGCGTTCCATTCAGTTCCCGGTTCTGCCACCCGATCGCCAGTTAGAAGAAGTGAAAGCCACGAAAGAACAGGTGGTAGAAGTTAAGCCAGAAGCAGCGACAAGTGATGATCAGGCAGCTGCTGCCCCGATCGTTGCGCATGTGACCTCATATCATGATGAAATTCTGCGGACGGGCCAATGTATTGTGCAGCATAATGGCGACATTATTATCAATGCCGGCATCAACAGTGGTTCAGAACTGATTGCTTCAGGCAATATCCATGTGTATGGCAGCGCACGTGGTCGTGTCATTGCAGGTGTCGGGGGGAATACGGCAGCTCGTATTTTCTGTCACAGCCTTGAAGCAGAACTGATCTCGATTGCGGGAACCTATTGCGTAGCGGATGATATTCCCCCGCATGTCGTTAAGAAATCAGTGCATATTTACTTGAATGATCAACAAGAGCTTGTATTTGAAGCTCTACAATTTTAATGTATAAATAAATACCAAAAACCCCATTTTAAACAGGGGATTTGAACCATAACAGGAGTGGATTCGGTGGCGAAAATTGTTGTCGTAACGTCAGGCAAAGGTGGTGTAGGTAAAACTACAACAAGTGCATCTTTTGCAACAGGTTTAGCCCTACGCGGTCACAAAACTGTTGTGATCGATTTCGATGTAGGTTTACGTAACCTTGATTTGATTATGGGCTGTGAACGCCGTGTAGTTTATGATTTTGTGAATGTTTTAAATAACGAAGCACGATTACAGCAAGCACTGATTCGCGATAAAGATATTGAAAATTTATATATTTTACCTGCATCACAAACACGTGATAAAGATGCCTTAACAGATGAAGGTGTTGCTCGTGTAATGGATGAACTTTCGCAGGAATTTGATTACATTATCTGTGATTCACCTGCCGGTATTGAACGTGGTGCTATTTTGGCCATGTACCATGCTGATGAAGCCATCATTGTCACCAATCCTGAGATTTCATCAGTACGTGACTCTGACCGTATCATTGGCATGCTTGACAGTAAAACTAAAAAAGTAGAACAAAACGAAGGTCGCATTCGTAAGCATCTGTGTATTACCCGTTTCAACCCGGAACGTGCCGATAAACAGGAAATGCTGACGATTGACGATATTTCTAAAGATATTTTACGTGTACCGACCTTGGGCGTTATTCCTGAGTGTCCAAGTGTTTTACAGGCATCGAACGAAGGTAAGCCGGTGATTCTTTTTACTGAGGCTGCAGCAGGTCAGGCTTATGATGACCTCGTGGCACGTTTCCTTGGCGAAGAACGTCCTTACCGTCATATCGAGGTAAAACCTAAGGGCTGGTTAGCACGACTATTTGGAGCGTAGACATGGCAGGATTCTGGAGTAAACTTTTTAGTGGCGAGGATAAACCATCAAGCGCACGGACTGCTAAAGACCGTTTGAAGGTTATCGTTGCTTCCGAACAAGGCTTGGGTCGTCGCTTGAGCCAGGACAAAATTGATCAGATGAAGACAGAAATCATGCAAGTGGTCAATCGCTATGTACGTGGTGTCGATGAGCAGCATATTCAAATGTCGGTACGTTCTGAAGCCAATATTGAAATGCTTGAGATGAATATCAATTTACCTGAAGAACGATAATCTGATTTTTGATTGGTCAAGCAAATTGATTCAAGGCAAAATATGAGGCCGGATTAGTAAAGCACGGCTTTACCCGGCCGCAAGACGAGAAGCTAGGCTTCGAGTGGGCTGGTCGTAAATACTGCTTTACCCAGCCGCAAGACGAGAAGCTAAGCTTCGAGTGGGCTGGTCGTAAATACTGCTTTACCCGGCCGCAAGTCGAGAAGCTATGCTTCGAGTGGGCTGGTCGTAAATACTGCTTTACCCGGCCGCAAGTCGAGAAGCTAGGCTTTGAGTGGACTGGATCAGTAAATTAAAGCACGGCTTTTAAGGATTTACTCAATCCCAAGACTAGAAACAATGTTTCTAGTCGACAGAGTCAGCTCAAAAGACACTGTCTCTTGCTCATACAAATTTTGCCTTTTTTCATGCCGAAAAAACTACATTAGATTAAGGAAATTGCGATGGCATTATCTCAACCAGCGACCTTTAACGAAGAATGGTCAGATGAGCGTGTATTTGCCTACCTGAATCAGCTTCCTCCTGCAGGTGTAAATGCTGACTTTCATGTGCTTTATCATGCTTTCAAGCATATGCGTCCATTTGATTATGAACGCCTGTTGACGAAATTTGTCGCTGATGGCCGTGATGTCAATGCAACCAATCCTGAAGGGCAACGCATTCATGACGTGATTGCCACCTTCCCGCGTCAAAGTGCCGAGTTCTTGGCGGTATTGGCGAAGTTTGCCTGATTTTAGCTACCGTATTAAAAAAGCCTGCAATTGCAGGCTTTTTTATGGTTCAGCATAGAGAAACTTAAACCAGAATCTCGCGTTTACCATTGGCACCCATGCCACTGACAATACCGTTCTCTTCCATCTGGTCAATGATCCGCGCAGCACGGTTATACCCCAGACTAAATTTACGCTGTAGCGAAGACGTTGAAGCCTTACGGGTTTCGAGTACAAATGCTACGCACTGATCATACAGTGCATCTCGATCTGGGCCACCCTCTCCACCCTCTTCAAAACCGCGACTTGATGGTTCCTCATCATACGGCGTCAGGATTTCATCGACATAATTGGGCGCACCACGTTCACGCCATGCATCACAAATCCGGTTCACTTCATCATCGGCAATAAAGGCGCCATGCACACGCTCAGGCTCAATTTTACCAGGCCCCAGGAAGAGCATATCACCATGACCGAGCAAGTCTTCTGCACCGCCTGCATCCAGAATAGTACGTGAGTCAATTTTTGAGTTGACACGCAGTGCCACACGGGTCGGAATATTGGCTTTGATTAAACCGGTGATCACATCCACCGATGGACGCTGAGTGGCAAGCAGCAAGTGAATACCGGCCGCACGGGATTTTTGTGCCAGACGCGTAATCATTTCTTCAGCTTTTTTACCGACCTGCATGATCATGTCAGCAAATTCATCCGCGACAATCACAATCGAAGGCAACGGCGTTAAACGCGGTGCACGCTCACCCACCACTGAATCACTGGCCTTCCAGGTTGGATCGATCAGGTCTTCACCATTGGCAATCGCTTCTTCGACCTTGCGGTTATAGTCACTGAGTTTACGAATTTTCAGGAAAGACATCAGTTTATAGCGACGTTCCATTTCATTGACACACCAATTTAATGCGTTGACTGCATCTTTCATATCGGTGACGACAGGCGTCAATAAATGTGGAATATCATTATAGTTAGCCAGTTCCAGTTGCTTTGGATCGATCAGAATCAAACGCAACTGTTCAGGGCTGTATTTGAGCAACATCGATAGAATCATCGAGTTGACTGCCACCGATTTACCTGAACCCGTGGTACCCGCCACCAGCATATGCGGTGCCTTGCCCAAGTCAGCAATTACCGGATTACCGGAAATATCCTTACCCATTGCCATGGAAAGAATACTGTTCGGATCAGTGAAGGCTGGAATGGTCAGAAGCTCGATCAAACGTACCATTTCACGGCTGCTGTTCGGCACTTCAATCCCGATATACGGTTTACCAGGAATCACTTCAACCACACGTACCGATGCCATCGACATCGAGCGTGCCAAATCTCGGGAAATATTAGTGACTTTAGAGGCCTTCACACCCGGCGCCAGATCCAGTTCAAAACGTGTCACCACTGGGCCCGGCTGTGCTTCAACCACCTTGGCTTTGACATTGAATTCCTGCAGTTTGATTTCAAGCAGTTCAGATAAACGCGACAATTGTTCTTCAGTGAAATTCACTTTTTTATTCGGATCGACTTCATCCAGCAGGTCCAGACCCGGAAGAGGCGATAGATCTTTACGGCGCTCAGCCACCTGCATCGCACGTGACATCGGACGGCCTGAAGCATCAGTTAAAGGTGCATCAAAATCAAACTCGTCTTCATCTTGTGGTTTGCCAGCCGTTTCTTGCCAGGCTTCTACAAATTCTTCTTTAGATAAAGCCTCGCGTACTGCGGCATGAGTTGCAGAAGAATCAGATACCGGTTGTGCTATAACTTGATGCTGAATCGGGGCCTGTACAAAAGCAGAAGATTGCGCATAGCTAGAGCTGCGTACCGGTTGGCTTGGTCTTGGCTCATCTTCTTCAATCAGCAAATCACCCAGGTCATCCAGATCGGCTTGCAATGCACTATTTTTGACTACATGTGCTGTTGCGACAGATGCCAGAACCGGCGCCGCGCTTGTAACTTCTTCGGAAAAGCTCTGGGGGTTTGCAGCAGGCGCAGCATTAAATGGACTATGCACATCTGTCGCCGTTTTCCCTTGTGGAACGGCAGCCAGAAGTTCATCAAAGATTTCATCATCATCCCAGTCCAGCCCAGTATGCGTAGCAGGCGCTGTTCTGGCTTGAACATGTTGAGACGGCACAGCTTGAGAAACCGCCAAGTGTGAGGCTGGAGCACTATGCTGCTCTTCTTCCGCAGCTTTAAGTAATGCATCAATATCCTGTTTATGGCGCTGATCTTCACTGGAATGTAAGGCACGCCATACTTCGCCTGTTGCCACGACGCGGTCTGGCTGTTGCGGCACTTGCGGTGCTTGCTTCAATGTCTCGACTGGCTCAGGAGCCTGCTGTACAGCCTCAGGAATATCGTCATGTAACTGTGGCTGCTGCGATTCTTTATCAGCAAAATCATCAAATAAGCGTTCAGCAACCTGATCACGCACTACCGGATCGATGTCTACCAGTTCATGCTCAGGTGCAGGGGTTACTGCGACCATTTTCTTCGCAGCATTCACTGGCTCTTTTTTAACCACAGGCGCAGTCCGGTCAAAATCGGACATACCTTCAGGGATATTGCGATAGAACAGATCCTGTAAATAAGCCGGTGTTGCTTTGAGACTGCTCCAGGTCTTGTTCCACTTCACCCCAAAGGCCAGTGTAAATAACATCACCCAAAATACCAACAGGAAGAATGCAGCACCATATACCGTCAGCAACTGTTCTAAACTCTGGCCTAATTCATAGCCAATAATACCGCCGGAAGAGTTATCCAGCGTATCGGCAGGCACTTGCCAGAATAAAAACAGCAGTGCTGACGTGGTCAATAACAGGAAGAATTGCGCAGCATAGCGGAATGGCCGGTTCAGGAAGCTACGTGGCCACCAGACCTGAACCGCTTCCATAAACAGATAGACAGGAATCAGCAGGCTTGCCCAACCGAGAAAGCCAAACAAAAGGTCTGCAATCCAGGCACCCGCAACCCCACTGGCATTCGAAACGGTCTGCGTATCACTAGAGATATGCATCCATCCCGGATCAAATGGCGTATAGGTCACTGTTGCAAGAAACAGATAAATCCCAAATGAGACTAAAAATAATGTCATTACTAAGCGCTGTGCATAGGCACTCGACACCGCTGTCATATACTGTCCTGTAACCAATTCTTCATGAATATTCTTTTGCTTCAATGCTTGAAAAAAGCGACGCAATAAAAGGCATATTATGCACCTGTTCTGTGAAAAAAGATGCACTATTGTGCAAGCACACTGTGTACTTATTATATATAGCCCAAATCGATTTCAATGATCAATAATATCGACTTTAATCTCACCCCACTGTTATACAGTTTCACGTATAATTCAATAAATTTCTAAATAAAAAAGGATACAGCTGATGAGCGCACGTCACTCACGACTGATTATTTTAGGTTCTGGCCCCGCAGGCTACAGCGCAGCAGTCTATGCAGCGCGTGCAAACCTAAAACCAACCCTCATTGCCGGTTTGCAACTGGGCGGCCAATTGACCACGACCACGGACGTGGATAACTGGCCTGGTGATCCTGAAGGCTTAACCGGTCCAGCATTGATGGAGCGTATGCAGGCGCATGCAGAGCGCTTTGGCACTGAAATCGTGTATGACCATATCAATGAAGTAGATCTAAACCAGCGCCCTTTCGTATTGAAAGGCGATATGGACGAATTTACCTGTGATGCTTTAATCATCTGTACCGGTGCAACAGCTCAATATTTAGGTCTTGAATCTGAAGCTGCCTTTATGGGTCAAGGCGTCAGCGCTTGCGCCACTTGTGATGGTTTCTTCTACAAAAACCAGAAAGTCATGGTTGTGGGTGGTGGTAACACCGCTGTTGAAGAAGCCTTATACTTATCCAATATCGCTTCGCATGTGACTCTGGTTCATCGCCGTGATTCATTACGTTCTGAAAAAATCTTGCAAGATCATTTATTTGCTAAAGAAAAAGAAGGCAAGATCAGCATTATCTGGAACCATCAGGTCGATGAAGTTTTAGGGGATGCACAATCTGGTGTGACCTCAGTACGTATCAAGTCGACCCAGGATGACTCTACTCAAAACGTCGATGTAACGGGTATGTTTGTTGCCATTGGCCATAAGCCAAACAGTTCAATGTTTGACGGTCAGTTGCAGCTGCGCGACGGTTATATTCAGGTGCAAAGTGGTACTGCGGGTAATGCAACCCAAACTTCGGTACCGGGCGTATTTGCTGCGGGCGATATTGCTGACAGCATTTACCGTCAGGCCATTACTTCTGCGGGTTCAGGCTGTATGGCTGCACTCGATGCAGAAAAATATCTTGATGCGATAGGCAAACTAGACTAAGCAGCAAGAATAAAAATGCCGTCCATTATGGGCGGCTTTTTTATTGCTAGAATTAGCTTATGATTCATCTATAGTTTTATTTCAGGTTTGCCATGCATCTACTTTCTCCCTCACAATTTATCTTCCCTGACCCGATGCAGGTTGACCCTGAAGGCGAAGGACTGATTTGTATTGGTGCTGACCTCTCCCCTTCCACACTTTTTGAAGCCTATACCCATGGCTTATTTCCCTGGTTTTCTGAGGGAGAACCTATTTGCTGGTGGAGTCCGGAACCGCGCTGCATTATTCGGCCCCATGATTATCATCCAAGTAAATCCCTGATCCGCAATATGAAAAAATGGGATTATCAAATCACGGTCAATCATGCTTTTGAAAGGGTGATTCGTTCCTGCTCATTGCCGCGTGCTTATGCAGAAGATACCTGGATCAGTGAAGATATTATCGCAGGATACTGCGACATGTTCGATGCCGGATATGGCTATAGTATTGAGATCTGGGATGAAAATCGCATTGTAGGTGGGCTTTATGGTGTAACGATTGGACAGGGTTGTTTTGGTGAGTCCATGTTTAGTACGCAGACCGATGTTTCTAAAATGGCTTTTTATACTTTAATGCTGATTGGGCAGGAAAATAAGCTGCCCTGGATTGACTGCCAGTTGGTCAATGACCATCTTTTAAGCCTCGGCGCCTGTACACTTTCTCGCCAAGACTATCTTAATTCGTTACAAGATGTTGTAAAACAGCCTGCTATCGATTGGAAAAAGTATCAAGAGGGTGTATTTTCAAGTAAAACAATAGCGCAAAACGCGCGACTCAGTGAATGAAAATAACAGAGGGTACTTGTTATGAACTCTTATCAGCCAAAGTCCCTACTGAACGATTTACAGTATTATATTACGCCGCCGCACGATTGCAGCTACTTGCCCAATAAGTCGGCACGTATGGTTTTTCTGGATCCTGCGCATCGCATTGATGTACTGACCCTGTCAGAACTGTCGCGCACCGGTTTCCGGCGCAGTGGCGATTTTGTTTATCGTCCGGAATGTCATCTGTGTCGTCAATGCTTATCTTCACGCGTGCCAGTGGCTGAATTTTCCATGAACAGTTCACAAAAAAAAGCCTGGAAACGCAATCAGGATCTTCGGGTGAAAATTACCAGTCCAGAGCAGGCCGGTGATACGCATTATGCGCTGTATGAACGCTATATCAATGAACGCCACGCAGATGGGGACATGTTCCCCCCGAGTCGCGATCAGTTCGAAAAGTTTTTATTGCAAAGTTGTACGGATAGCTTCTTTTTAGAATTATGGCTGGATGATCGCTTGATCAGTGTTTCCACCTGCGACTTGCTAGATGATGGCATCTCGGCTGTATATACCTTCTTCGATCCGGATGAAAATCGCCGCTCTCTCGGTGCATTTGCAATCTTGAAGCAGATTGAACATGCGCAAAAACTTGGCTTGCAATTCATCTACCTCGGTTATTGGGTGCCACACTCCAACAAGATGAATTATAAATCTCAGTATCTGCCTCTAGAACTCTTGATTGATGGCCAATGGCGACGTTTAAACCGTGCGCTGAGTGAGCTGGAGATTCAGCACCTGGGAAACTCATTGATGACGACCTTACCCAGCGGATGGAATCACCAGATTATTAAATAAGGTCGTCAGTTTCTATTTGAACAGGCTAGCAAAGTCATCCGTACATGCCTTGACCATAATGATGGCATGTTCGCGTGTTCCGTTTGAACCCGGATAATAATTTTTGCGTAAATCAATCTGATGAAAGCCTGACTTCTCATAAAGCTTGATGGCAGCAATATTAGTTTCGCGCACTTCCAGGAAAATCTGCACCGGATTATTTTTCAGCATGGCGACTGAGGCATCCAATAATTGATAACCCAAGCCCTGACCTTGCTGGGCCGGATCAATTGCCATAAGCAGTAAATTGGCTTCATCCAGCACCGGTTGTAAAATACAAAATCCCAGCACCTGCCCTTGCTGCTCGATCACGGTACTTTGATAAGCAGTCACCGCATCTTCAAACTGTTTTAAAGTCCAGGGATGTGATTGAACAGATTTTTCAATCTTTGCAACGGCTGCTACATCCGCTGCTTGCATTAAACGAATCATCTTCGTTCATCTTATATAGAATTAACTTCCGCATTATAGAAACTTCATCCAAAAAATCGAGTAAAAAAAAGAGCAATTTCAATCGCTCTTTAATTTTCAGTCCTATTCAAGTCCGAGTTTGGCTTTCCAGACTGTTAACAGGCCATGTGTATCATGAGCATTTGGATGAAAGCCAGGTTTAAAGTACATTAACATTTCACGACCCATGCCCGTAATTACCCCTTTTGATGGGCTATACGCGTAGGTATATATCGATTTCAGCGATTCCAAATTCAATTGATTGTCCTGCTTGAGTAAACGTGCCAGAAAATAGCTTTGTACAACAGCTAAGGTTGCCATCGAAATGACCAAAGATGAGGTCCGTAGCGCATAGGCTTTTAAACCGTTACCAAAGACAGCTTCAAACACATCATAGGCCACCGCTTTATGTTCATTTTCTTCAATCGCATGCCACATCCACATATTTTTCATGGTTTTATCAGTCATCAGTTCCTGGATATGAGCGTTACTTAACAACTGCGTTGCGATGGTCGCGGTAAAATGTTCCAGTGCTGTGGTTGCAGTCAAATCCACCATTTCTTGGCTAATGCCAACTGGCTTCAGCAGTTTGGCCATGACTTTACGCGTGGTCTGAATCACCTGATCGGTATAATGATCCAGTGTCTCGACATCATGTCCATAGCGCTGTGCGGAGGCATTAAAACCGACATGTTCATGCGTGTGCATAGCTTCTTGACCAATAAAGGCAGAAATTTCTTTTTGCAATTCTGCATTATCTTTGATCGCTGGATGCTGACGCACGGCCCGAACGCTATCGATAAAGAACTTTTCACCTGCCGGAAACAGTGCAGATAAGGCGGTCATAAAATGCGTTAAACCGGCTGATCCATGCATCCAGTATTCCGGGACATGATCAAAATCAAAATTCATACGACGAACAGGAAAGCTTGCACCAGCACGCTCTGAAATTTTTACTTTTACGTTCATTGTAGGCTCCTTTCAAGCACAGCTGCCTGAATCTATTATTTGTTTTATTGAGCCTAGTTTTATTGATTTTTATCGTATAAATAAGTGCAGTTTAGGTCATCACACTATCAGTTAAGGACACTCATGAGTGATTGTCTGACAAAAATCCAGACAAAAAAAACGCCTCAAAGAGGCGCTTTTTTTACACAATCAGCGATTATGCAGTTACTTTAGCAACTACACCAGCACCCACTGTACGACCACCTTCACGGATCGCAAAACGTAGACCTGGGTCCATTGCGATTGGGTGGATTAGCTCTACTGACATCTCAACGTTGTCACCAGGCATAACCATTTCCACGCCTTCTTTAAGCGCGATCGCACCAGTTACGTCCGTAGTACGGAAGTAGAACTGTGGACGGTAACCGTTAAGGAATGGAGTGTGACGACCACCTTCTTCTTTAGAAAGTACGTATACTTCCGCATCGAATTTAGTGTGTGGCTTGATCGCACCTGGTTTAGTCAATACTTGACCACGTTGTACGTCTTCACGCTTAGTACCACGTAGAAGAACACCACAGTTCTCGCCTGCACGACCTTCGTCAAGCAATTTACGGAACATTTCAACACCAGTAACTGTAGTTACTTGAGTATCACGGATACCAACGATTTCAACTGATTCGCCTACTTTAACAATACCAGTCTCTACACGGCCAGTTACTACTGTACCACGACCAGAGATTGAGAATACGTCTTCAATTGGCATAAGGAATGGAAGGTCGATAGCACGTTCTGGCTCTGGAATGTAAGAGTCAAGTGCTTCAACCAGTGCAACAACAGCGTCTTCGCCATACTGACCAGCTTCACCGTTAAGTGCAGCAAGTGCAGAACCGCGGATCACTGGAGTGTCATCGCCCGGGAAGTCATAAGTAGAAAGAAGTTCACGAACTTCCATTTCAACCAGTTCAAGAAGCTCTTCGTCATCTACAAGGTCGCATTTGTTCAAGAATACAACGATGTAAGGTACACCTACCTGACGAGAAAGCAGGATGTGTTCACGAGTCTGTGGCATAGGACCATCAGTCGCAGCACATACAAGGATCGCGCCGTCCATCTGAGCAGCACCAGTAATCATGTTTTTAACATAATCGGCGTGGCCCGGGCAGTCTACGTGAGCGTAGTGACGAGTTGGAGAATCGTATTCTACGTGTGAAGTATTAATTGTAATACCACGTGCTTTTTCTTCTGGTGCAGAGTCGATTGCAGCGTAATCACGCGCTTCGCCACCGAATTTCTTCGCACATACAGTTGCAATCGCAGCTGTTAAAGTTGTTTTACCATGGTCGACGTGACCAATTGTGCCCACGTTAACGTGTGGCTTATTACGTTCAAACTTAGCCTTAGCCATGAGATCTTCCTTTTTAAACTACTCATGCAGGATCACTGCATGAGCACTTGGGTTTAACTATGAATTAGTTTGGGCTTATAGTAATCGAAAGATTACTCGTCGTCACCTTTTTTACCGCCAGACTGGAACTTAGAAATGATGCCTTCAGCCACGTTACGTGGAGTTTCAGCATATTTAGCAAATTCCATAGAGTAAGTCGCACGACCTTGAGACATAGAACGCATATGAGTTGCGTAACCAAACATCTCAGCCAATGGAACTTCAGCACGAATGGCTTTAGTACCACCAGGAAGATCGTCCATACCTTGAACCATACCACGACGACGGTTTAAGTCACCCATGATATCGCCCATGTAGTCTTCTGGAGTTTCTACTTCAACTTTCATGATTGGTTCAAGCAAAATTGGATCTGCTTTCATGAAACCATCACGGAATGCGTAAGAACCTGCCATTTTGAACGATAATTCGTCAGAATCGACATCATGGTAAGAACCGTCGAACAATGTCGCTTTGATGCCCACTACTGGATAACCAGCAAGTACACCATTCTTCATACGTTCTTGTATACCCTTGTCAACCGCGCCGAAGAATTCTTTAGGTACTACACCACCTACAACTTCTTCAACGAATTCGTAGTCTTTACCAGCGTCTTCAGCAAGCGGTTCTAGACGTACGTATACGTGACCGAACTTACCTTTACCACCAGTTTGACGTACGAATTTACCTTCTTGTTCAACTGACTTTTTGATCGTTTCACGGTAAGAAACCATTGGTTTACCAATGTTGGCTTCAACACCGAATTCACGCTTCATACGGTCAACAATGATGTCAAGGTGAAGTTCACCCATACCAGCAATAATGGTTTGACCTGATTCTTCATCAGTACGTACGCGGAATGATGGATCTTCTTTCGCCAAACGACCTAAAGCAACTGACATTTTTTCTTGGTCAGCTTTAGTTTTAGGCTCAACTGCAAGTGCAATTACTGGCTCAGGGAATTCCATACGCTCTAGTGTAATTACGTGGTTTTCATCACATAATGTATCACCAGTCGTTGTGTCTTTAAGACCTACACATGCCGCGATGTCGCCCGCACGAATTTCTTCGATATCTTTACGGTCATTCGCATGCATCTGTACGATACGGCCAACACGCTCACGCTTCATTTTTACTGGGTTATAACACGGGCTACCCGCTTTAAGAACACCTGAGTAAACACGAACGAAAGTCAAGTTACCTACGAATTTGTCATTCATAATTTTGAATGCAAGTGCAGAGAACGGAGCTTCGTCAGACGCTTCACGAGAACCTTCAGATTCGTCTTTGTCGTCAAGGATACCCTTGATCGCTTCAACGTCAGTCGGTGCTGGCAAGAATTCAATTACAGCATCCAACATACGTTGAACACCTTTGTTTTTGAATGCCGAACCACAAAGCATCGGTTGAATTTCGTTTGCCAATGTACGCTTACGGATACCAGCAACGATTTCTTCTTTAGTCAGCTCTTCGCCTTCTAGGTACTTGTCCATGAGTTCTTCTGATGCTTCCGCAGCAGCTTCAACCATATTAGTACGCCATTCTTCAGCAGTAGCAACTAAGTCAGCAGGGATGTCGCCATATTCGAATTGCATACCTTGAGATGCTTCATCCCAAATGATTGCTTTCATTTCGATTAGGTCAACAACACCCTGGAAGTTTTCTTCTGCACCGATTGGAACAACGATTGGTACTGGATTACCGCCAAGACGTGTTTTAACTTGTTCAACTGCACGGAAGAAGTTCGCGCCAGTACGGTCCATTTTGTTAACGAACGCAATACGTGGAACTTTATATTTATTTGCTTGACGCCATACCGTTTCTGACTGAGGCTGAACACCACCTACAGCACAGTAAACCATGCACGCACCGTCAAGAACACGCATAGAACGCTCAACTTCAATCGTGAAGTCAACGTGTCCCGGGGTGTCAATTACGTTAATACGGTGTTGTTCGAACTGGTTCGCCATACCTTTCCAGAAGCATGTTACAGCTGCTGAGGTAATGGTAATACCGCGTTCTTGCTCTTGTTCCATCCAGTCCGTAGTTGCCGAACCTTCGTGAGTTTCACCAAGTTTATGGCTCTCACCTGTGTAGAACAAAATACGTTCAGAAGTGGTTGTCTTACCTGCGTCAATGTGCGCAGAAATACCAATGTTACGGTAACGAGAAATTGGGGTTTGACGTGCCATGATTTCTAGCATTCCTAAATTTTGTTGTTTAAAACAGGACGCTTTAAGCTGCATAGCAACTTAAAGCGCTTTGGTGACAAAACCATGACGGTTTTAGCACTTTCCTGAATAGGGCCTGTTTTATCTGCTTAGAAACGGTAGTGAGAGAATGCTTTGTTGGCTTCAGCCATACGGTGCACATCTTCACGTTTCTTAACCGCAGCGCCTTTGCCTTCAGATGCATCAAGCAACTCGCCAGCAAGACGTAAAGCCATAGTTTTTTCAGAACGCTTAGCAGCAGCGTCTACTAACCAACGCATAGCTAGGGCAGTACGACGGGATGGGCGTACTTCCATAGGTACTTGGTATGTAGCACCACCAACACGGCGTGCTTTTACTTCGACCATAGGACGAACTTTTTCAAGAGTAGTCTCGAAAAATTCAACTGGGTCTACTTTAGATTTTTCTTGAACGCGGTCTAAAGCACCGTAAACGATACTTTCAGCAATAGATTTTTTACCATCCTGCATTACGTGGTTCATGAATTTAGCGATTGTTTGGCTGCTGAACTTAGGATCCGGAAGGATTTCACGAGCAGCGACTACGCGACGTCTTGGCATTTTAAACTACCTATAAAGATGACACTTCAGGTTTATCCAGCATGAGCACAAAGTGTCATGTGCATTCGCTGGCCTTACTACACGTCGCTTGAATTTCACAAAATTAAATGCAGAAATCAGACAAGCGAGACGATAAAGGATTGCGGTTCTACGTTCTTAAAATTTAATTCTCGACGAATTATTTCTTAGGACGTTTAGTACCGTATTTAGAACGAGACTGGTTACGATCTTTAACACCAGCACAGTCTAAAGAACCACGAACGGTATGGTAACGTACACCTGGTAAGTCTTTAACACGACCACCACGGATAAGAACAACACTGTGCTCTTGCAGGTTATGGCCTTCACCACCGATGTAGCTAGAAACTTCAAAACCTGAAGTTAAGCGAACACGGCAAACTTTACGCATTGCTGAGTTAGGTTTTTTAGGTGTAGTTGTGTAAACACGTGTACAAACACCACGGCGCTGTGGACAAGCCTTCAACGCAGGAACTTTAGATTTTTCAACTAAAGTCGTACGACCCTTACGGATCAACTGATTTGTTGTTGCCATTTGGCAATTCTCCCGTTAATAAAAAGCCCCAAAAACATACTGCTTTTTGAGGGCATGCAATTGTAATTCAAGATGTAAAATTGGTCAACCTGCTCAGGTCGACCAAATATAATAACAACTATACGCTATGCTGCTATTTTCTCTCAGAATTCATTTACTTTTTCGGATTCTTCGCAGTTTTTTTTGTAACATCTTGAACTTTAGATGTTGTTGAGGCTGTTTCAGATGCAGAATCAGCAGCATCCTGCCCCTCTAGCCCCTCATTTTCCACGGTCTCCGATTCATTTTCAGCAGTATTATCTGCTTGTATCTCTGCTTCCACGTCAGGATCAAAAGAAGTTTTGGTTAAAGCAGGCTGTTGCGATTGTTTATCTGCCACAGGTTCAACCAATTCATCACTGAGGGCATCTAGACCTTCACTGACTTTTTCATCTTTTTTCACTTCAGCTTCTTCAGAACTGAGATCATTCTTTTCTTTCTTAACCAGTTTGACCTGAGTAATTGTATCATTGCCTTCAATTGCAATATCCTGATCCAGAATTGGCTCGTCTTTTGGCGCCTCGATCGACTGAGATGAACTGTCTAATAATTTAGGTGCAGCCTGTTGCAATAAATTGACTGCTTTTTCATAGGCCGCATAGGGAGACAATTGCGAATCTTGATGCTGAATCAGATATTGTCGAGCATGTGAGAAAGCTTCTTGAGCTTTCTGATTTACATCATCAACAAAACGGTGACTATAAACTGCTCCGATTCCAGCACTTGCCAATGGTGTCAATTTCGTTAATTTTTCTAAAATAGAAATTTTTGGCAGATTGTTCACCCATTCCCATTTTGCCTCGCCCTCATGGTTGTTTAACCATTGCTTGATGGCATTCATATCATTATCAGAACCCAGCATGGCCTGAAGCTGGGAAATATCGTGGGTTTTAATTGTATTACTCAGCGCTTTTAAGCCCAATAATAAGGTTTGCTTTTCAGCAATCAGGCCGAGGTCCAGCTGTCTAAAGATATGTTGTACGATTTCCTGATCATCATCTTTGCTCAGGTCAAAACCATAAGAACGACCGACCTGATAAATGGTACGTAGCGCCATTAACAAAGAAGCCGGAATATCAATCGCTGTACCAAGCACCCCAGAAGCACCGCTGATTGCACCCTGTACCGTTGCAATCCATTTGTTTTGCTCACCCAAAGCCTGTGAAATTCGCTTGGAACGATCGACATCCTGAGTCAATTCTTCCAAGTCTTTTGCCCCTGCTTCATTCAGAATGGCATCGACCGAACTGCTCTGGTTACTAAACTGGTTAAGGCGGTCATAAAAATAGTCTGATACTTTCTCCGTCAGTTCAGGAGAAACAAAATGCGCCACGTTATTGACGGTATTAAAACGGTGTCCTAGAAGTTGGCGAGATACATTTGGCAGATGTTCACGAAGCATTTGCTGTGGATTATCATATTTTTTAGCCGAAAAAACGCTTTTTGTCTTCGCCGAACCGTCAATCACCTGACCGGAATTTGACGGCTTAAGTGCTTTCGTCACCGAGTCTGGTGCAACATGATTCAATAAATCCAATCCGGTTGAACTGAACTTTTTCGCCACTCCAAAGGCATTCGAAATCAGACCATTAGATTGTTTATTATTAGCATTTACCATTTTTTACCTCAGCATTCACGTGCTTGTATTTGATATAAATACTAGGTGTAGTCAGCATTTATCTCAACTTTATTCTGTGTCATTTAGTAAAATTCCTACATGCCGACTCACAAACCCAACCGACTGTCACACGGCATAACATTTGCCATAAGATTTCAAAAGTCTTTCTGCTATCATGTTCTCCATCATGAAATAAGGCTAGAGGCCGGATTTGGCGATTTTATATAGCCCATTTTCTGCCACTGGACGTAAAGCTAAACTATAAGGATCTGTAGATGAAACGTGTTGTCATCACTGGCATGGGTATTAACTCGTGTATTGGTAATACATTAGAGGATGTAAACCATTCTTTACAAAATGGGATTTCAGGAACACGTTTTAATCCGACTTATGCTGAACTCAATTTCAAAAGCCATGT
Organism: Acinetobacter sp. YH12151; assembly: GCF_013418355.1. Classification (NCBI taxonomy): domain Bacteria; kingdom Pseudomonadati; phylum Pseudomonadota; class Gammaproteobacteria; order Moraxellales; family Moraxellaceae; genus Acinetobacter; species Acinetobacter sp. YH12151. The sequence continues at coordinate 26,539 of NZ_VPCG01000007.1, forward strand.
GAGTGCTGCGGCCGAACAGGATTTCGACGGTATTGACCGTAAACTCAAACGCTTTATGGGCGTATGCGCAATGTATGCCTACAATTCGGCACTTGCTGCAGTTGAACATGCCGGTTTAAAACAAGAAGATCTGGCAAATAATCCACGCTATGGTATTGCCGGTGGTTCAGGTGGTGGTTCAACTGCCTCAGTGGTTGAAATGAAAGAACTTCTAGATACCAAAGGTGCGCGTAAAATTGGTCCTTTCTTTGTACCACGCAATATGACCAACACCATTACTGCAAACGTCGGTGTCGCTTTTAAACTACAAGGCGTAGCACATACCATTACCAGTGCATGTGCAACCTCTGCCGATGCCATTGGTTATGCTTATAACCTGATCCAACTGGGCAAACAAGATTTGATGCTGGCTGGTGGCGGTGAAGAGGATCACTGGTCACAAAGCTTATTGTTTGATGCGATGGGTGCGCTTTGCTCTAAATACAACGACACGCCTGAAACTGCATCTCGTCCGTACTCTGCTGACCGTGACGGCTTCGTGATTGCCGGTGGTGGCGGTTTTGTGGTGCTTGAGTCACTTGAGCATGCACAAGCACGTGGTGCAAACATCTTGGCTGAAGTGGTGGGCTATGCGGCCAACTCGGATGGTGCAGATATGGTTGCACCAAGTGGCGAAGGGGCTACACGCTGTATCCTGATGGCACTTGAAGAAGCCAAACAACATGGTGTTGAATCGATTGATTATGTGAATACTCATGGTACATCTACACCTGCTGGTGACGTGACCGAGCTTCAAGCAATGGCACGTGCATTTGGTGAAGATAAAGTTCCACCACTGAGCTCAACCAAGTCTATGACTGGTCACAGCCTGGGTGCTGCTGGCGTCCAGGAAGCAATTTACTCGATCCTGATGATGCAAAATGACTTTATTGCTCCAAACATTAACGTGACCGAGCTGGATGAAGGCGCAAAACCATTTGATATCGTGCTTGAAAAACGTGACGCAAAATTGAATACTGTGATGAGTAACAGTTTCGGTTTCGGCGGCGTAAATGCTTGTCTCATCTTTAAAAAATGGGAAGGCTAAGCCGCCCATTTTAGGGTGACTTGATGGATGCTCCTTCTGATGCTTTCCTTTGGGTAAAAGCATTACATATTATTGCTGTGGTGTGCTGGTTTGCTGCGTTGTTCTACTTGCCACGGCTGTATGTTTACCATGCCATGAGCGAAGATGCCGTAAGCCACGCGCGTTTTCAGGTGATGGAACGCAAGCTGTATCGTGGCATCATGTGGCCTGCCATGCTGGCCACCCTCATTACAGCGCACTTTCTGGTCGATTGGGGTGATGCAACACGTCACTATCATGAAGCTTTATGGTTTTACCTGAAAGTGGGTCTGGTGGGTTTATTGGTGATTTATCATCTGGTATGTGGCCATTACCGCAAAAAACTGATGGAAAATGCCCATTACAAGTCACACAAGTTCTGGCGTTATTTTAATGAAATGCCAACCCTGATCTTATTTGCTGTGGTAATTTTGGTCGTGGTAAAACCGACCTTCTAACGCATAGAGCAAAAATAAAAAATCCCTGATTCGTCGGGGATTTTTTATTTTGGCCTTCTAGATTTTTACACAGCTATCCTGCTTCAGATTCAGTTCAGACAATTTCTGTTGAGAAAATGGCAGTGCTATACATAACTTTCCATCTTGCTGAAAATAACGTCGCCCTGCTGCATTTTGATTCAATAGCTCTATCTCTATACTGCCTGAATTGACTGCATTAAAAGTCATAATTTTATTGCTTAAGACATGATTCATCACAATATATTTTTCAAAGTTGGGCTTACTGATCTGCGCTAGAACATGTCCAATCGCATTTTTTAGTCGCCATTTAGACAGTGAAGAAGGCTCACTTGTCGTAAACCGCTCTTGCAGTTCAACATACGGTGTTTCCGAAAGCATCCAGTACACCTCATATTGTGCTGCAATTGCATTAAAGGTGGTATTGGGTAAATACAGCCATTTTAGCTGTACAGGACTGATTTCAGAAGCATGCGCCAGATATTGGGTCAGCAAATAATGTCGCATTAATTCATTTTGCAGACTTGCTTTTAAACCCAATTGATCTGAATCCAGATTGTTAAGCATGACTGGATTGCTTTCATTTTTTTGCTCGATCCGAATCAGATCAATCATTTGACTGAGCCAATTCTGCAGCAGCATTTTTTCAACCAAAGACAAGCGGTTCCGGCTAAAGTCTAAAACCTGATGAAATTGCTGTGCATAATCCTGCACTTTAGAGCCTGAATTAAGCTGGATGTGAACCAGTTTCAGCAACTGTAAGTTTTGAATATAGCGATAATCAGGCCCGCCTGCCTGCGGCGGAATCACCAATGAAATATAATCCTGGTGTTCCAATAAATCTGAAAACCGTTGTAAAGGAATACGCTCACGCCCCAGTAAAGCGTATAGCAATTTTTTATGTTCTACCACCAATGCAGAAAACTGCTCAGCTGAATTAGCCAAACGCATTTGCAGATTTTCAAGAAGTTCTTTTTCCTGTTCAGAAAAACCAGCTCGGCTCAGCTGGCGGTTTAATCCTGAGTCAATCTGCAAATTTTCAGCAGCATTCTGATCTTGAATATAGTTTGCCCATTCCCGATGGTAACGATAACGACCCAGTGCCTGAGGGTGAACCTCATCTTTGGCAGCAATTCCCAATAAGTAAAAATATGAGTGTTGCTGAACATTCGCCCTATAGATTAAATCTGGCTGAATAAACTTTTTTGCCGTATCCGTTAAAGGCTGATCTGTACGCAGCCATTTTGCAGTGAATACCAACAGAATGGCTATTCCCACAAGAATGCCAAGCGACCATAACCCCAGCCTGTTTTTACTCCATCCCCTCATATAGATCCTTATTTTTAATTGTAAATTTTTCTTCAATTCTAAGGGCACAGGACGAAGTTCACAAATGATTCATCACACCATAAAAAAATCCCCGATCAGGCGGGGATTTTTTGAGCTATTTCATTGTGTTTCTAATGCAGCTTTTCTCGCGGCTGCGACACGCGGCCGATACAGTACATAATAAGTCACCGCCAAAATAATCAACCATAATGGACTGATTTTTAATGCATTGAATGTATCTGGCTCCAAACTTAAAATGACCAGAGCGAAAGCCAGAAAAGTTAGTACGATATAGCTCATCCATACCCCGCCCGGCATTTTAAAGGTGGAGTTGGCATGCTGTTCAGGGCGTAATTTACGGTAGCGTAAATAACACACCATAATTAAGCTCCAAATACTAATAAACAAAATCACGCACAGCGACGTCGCTAAAGTAAAAGCTTCCAAGGTATTGGGCACGAAGTACTGCAAAGCTGCACCAGCCATAATAAAGGCACATGAGAACATTAAACCTTTGGCTGGTACAGAACGTTTCGATAGATGCGCCAAAGCGGCAGGTGCCTGTTGGCCACGCGCCAATCCGAAAAGCATACGACTGGTGGAGAATACGCCACTATTCATGGAAGACATGACGGATGACAGGACCACCAGATTCATGATGATCGCCGCCGCACCAATACCGGCATGCATAAACAAGCTGACAAAAGGACTTTGATCCGCAGGAATTTTAGCCCATGGGGTCACTGACATCACTACAAACAATGACAACACATAGAACAAGATAATACGCGTCGGAATCGCATTGACGGCTTTGGGTAAATTTTTCTCAGGATCTTTGGTTTCAGCTGCCATCGTACCGAGCAATTCCACACCGACAAAGGCGAATAAGGCAATCTGGAAGCCTGCCAGGAAGCCATCCGCACCTTTGGGAAACATACCACCCGACCAGACATGGCTAAAGCTTGCAGTACTGCCATCTGGTGCCTGAAACTGGTTCAACACCATAAAGCCGCCAATAAAAATCAGGCCTAAAATGGCTAAAATCTTAATCAGGGCAAACCAGAATTCAATTTCACCAAACAGTTTGACCGTCAGCAAGTTCAAACCCAGAACCAGCAATACACAGCCGACACTGATCAATGCCTGCCCGATGGGGGTAAAGGCCACACCCTCAGGCAACCAGAAACTCAGATAATTAATAATCGCTGCTAAATCGGCAATCCCGACCAGAACCCAACCAAGCCAATAAGACCAGCCAATATAATAGGCCGCGCCCGGACCAATCAGGTCGCGCGCCATATCAATAAATGATTTGTAATGTAAATTAGCCAACAATATCTCACCCAATGCGCGCATCAGGAAGAAAAACATAAAGCCAATAATCATATAAATAAATAAAATTGAAGGGCCGGCCAAAGAGATAGTTTTACCCGATCCCATAAATAAACCGGTACCAATTGCACCACCAATGGCAATTAACTGCAGATGCCGATTGGATAGCTTGCGTTGTAGCTCATGTTGCGACGGCGCTGCGTCATCTTTAGCGGATGTTGTATTCATGTTTAGTTCCTTTTTCGCATCAGACCCTTGCCCATCTGATCGGATTTCTTCCTGAAATCCTGAATGCAGATGAAGTTCCATTTAAAAAGCTAAATGACCGGAGCTGATGTCCTTACAAAATTGAGTTGGGAGATATAAAAATCAAAACAACTCAAGCCTGTGCTGCAATCACTGCAATTTCAATCAGCCAGTCAGGATTGACCAGATCTGCCTGAATGGTGGCACGTGCCGGAGTTCCCTGTCCTTGCAACCAGTGAATCCAGATCTGGTTCACGGTTTGAAAATCTTCCAGATTTTTCACAAATAGTTGTGCCGACAGCAGTCGGCTTTTGTCTGTTCCTGCCAGCTTGAGCAGCTGATCAATTTTCGTCAACACTTCCTGCGTTTGACCGCTAATATCCTGACGGGTGCTATCCGGCACCTGCCCTGATAAATACACGGTCTGGTTGTGAATGGTGACAGCACTCATGACCTGATTGCTGTTAATACGCTGGATATCAGTGTGTTCCATCATCATATGTCCTCTCAATTTCTTCCGTTATTTGGTCAATATTTAGTTTTAGCTTTCGATCCGAACCGGTACACGAGCCGTAATCGCACACATCAATTCATAGCCTACGGTTCCTGAACCGGCCGCGACCTCATCAATTGATAAAATTTCACCTTGCGAAGATTTCCCCCAAAGCACCACTTCACTCCCCACAGTCGCCTGAGGGACAGCGGTCAGATCGACGGTAAGCATATCCATACTGACCCGACCAAGAACTTCAGTCCGCACTGAATCCACCAAAACTGGTGTACCTGTGGCTGAAATGCGCTGATACCCATCGGCATATCCGCACGCCACCACACCAATGCGCATCGCCTGCTCCGCAACGAAGTTAGAACCATAGCCCACACTTTCATCAGCCTGAATATACTGAATCGCAATGATTTCACTGCGCAGGCTCATGCCGGGCTGCAGATTCCAGTCATCAATAGTATGGTCAGGATAGTCAGGCGAACTGCCATACAGCATGATGCCACTACGCACAATGTCGGATTGAATGTGGTGATGATGGCGCAGGATGGCTGCACTATTACTGACAGAAGTTTTTCCGGCTAAAGACCCAGTGATTTGCGTGAACATTGAATATTGATAATCAATGCCGTTCTGGCCAAAGCGCTGACCATCTGCATCGGAAAAATGCGTCATATGGCTAACTGAGCGCACATTGCCCAGTGCCTGGACTTGCTTAAAAATATCCGTATATTCGTGGGCCTGAAAACCCAAACGGTTCATACCGCTGTTAAGTTTTAAGTACACATCAAATTTTGCGTCTGGATTGATCTGCTGAAACTGCGTTAACCAGGTGATTTGATGCTGGCTATGTAGACTAAAACTTAAATCTAATGCAGCACAGACGTCTAAATCGTCTACAGCAAAAATTCCTTCAAGCAGTAAAATTTTGCCCTGCCAACCGAGCGCACGCAGACGCTGCGCTTCAGCCAAATCCAGCAAGGCAAAACCATCGGCTGATTGAAATGCTGAATAGACTCGCTCAATACCATGACCATAGGCATTGGCTTTAACCACAGCATAGACTTCGGCATTTGGCGCTGCGGCTTTGGCGATCTTCAGGTTATGCTGCAATGCATCTAAGTGCACCACAGCTTGAATTGGGCGTGGCATAGCTTCTTCCTTGAAACAGCAATTTAGGCCGCGTGTGAATAACGTCCGAGTGAAAGTCCTTCAGTGCTGATTTCGGTTTTATGATTCAACACAATGTCACTGATTAACTTGCCCGAACCACAGGCCATGGTCCAACCCAGGGTGCCATGTCCAGTATTCAGGAACAGATTTTTAAAACGCGTTACACCAATAATCGGGGTACTGTCTGGGGTCATTGGACGTAAACCGGTCCAGAAACTCGCTTCTGCCAGATCCCCGCCTGGGAATAATTCCTGAGTGACCATTTCCAGAGTGGCACGGCGATTGTCTTTCAAATTGTGGTTAAATCCACTTAGTTCGGCCATACCGCCAACACGGATCCGCTGGTCAAAACGCGTGATGGCAATTTTATAGGTTTCATCCAGCACCGTAGATTGTGGTGCAAAGTTGGCATCAACAATTGGAATGGTCAGTGAATAGCCTTTGACTGGATAAACCGGCAAATCCAGATTCAAAGGTTTTAAGAAATCACGCGAATAACTACCGAATGCCAATACATATTTATCAGCCGTCAGCACTTCACCATTGACCACCACCCCCTTAATTTCATCGCCTTCAATCACCAAACGCTCAACATTTTGGTTAAATTTAAACTGCACGCCCAATTCTTTGGCAACATTGGCTAAGGCATTGGTAAATAAATAACAGTCGCCTGTCTCATCATTGGGTAAATGCAAGCCGCCCACCAGTTTATCCTGGGCATGCGCCAGGGCTGGCTCAACTTTGGCCAGATCAGCGCCCAACAACAATTCATGCGGTACGCCGCATTCTCGCAATACCGCAATATCACGTTGCACCATCTCTAATTGCGCCTCGTTACGAAAGACTTGCAAAGTACCTTTAGAACGGTGTTCATAACTGATCCCCGTTTCTTTACGCAACTCACGTAAACAGTCACGGCTATATTCAGCCACACGGGTCATACGTTCTTTGTTAATCGCATAGCTGGCTGGATTACAGTTTTTCAGCATTTGTGCCATCCAGTTCAACTGCCACATACTGCCATCTAAATTAATGGCTAAAGGTGCATGATGCTGGAACATCCATTTCACTGCTTTAAATGGAATGCCCGGTGCTGCCCATGGCGTCGAATAGCCCGGAGAAATTTGTCCGGCATTGCCAAAACTGGTTTCTTCAGCCGGCCCGGTTTGACGGTCGAGCACTGTAACTTCTACACCCTGCTGCGCCAGATAATAGGCACTCGCCACACCGATTACACCACTGCCTAAGACCAAAACGCGCATCTTACTACCCTCAAATTTTTCTAGTTGATTTAACTAGTATATTTTTGGATCAATAGTGAATTTAACTATATTGAGACGATATATTTAGTGAAATAAACATTTTTTTCGGGCAGAATTAAAAAAAAGAGGGAAATATTGATGCGTAAATTAGACCGCATTGATCGCATGATTCTGGATATCTTGCAACGCGATGGCCGGATTGCCATTAGTGAGCTGGCAGCACGTGTGAACCTGTCAACCACACCCTGTTCAGAACGGGTAAAACGGCTGGAGCGCGAAGGCATTATCATGGGTTATTACGCGCGCTTAAATCCGGAACTGCTAGAACGCAATTTGCTAGTCTTTCTGGAGATTAAGCTTTCTGCAAAATCGGGTGATGTATTTGATCAGGTGGCGCGTAATCTGACCGAAATTCCAGAAGTACTGGAGTGTCATTTGATTTCCGGTGACTTTGATTATCTGGTCAAGGCACGTCTCAAAGAGATGAGTGCCTATCGGCGTCTGTTAGGCGATTTGCTAAAAAAATTACCTGCTTCTGCCTCCTCACATAGTTATGTGGTCATGGAGGAAGTAAAAGAAAGTCTCTATCTGGATCTTGGCGGGTAATTATTTTTATCTTTCAACATTCAGCGCTCAAGCTGTTTCCAAAAAAATAATGCCCCAAATGGGGCATTATGGTGAACAAGATATTTAGATATTTATTTTCGACTTAAAAATCAGGCCGGAATACGCAATACCTGTCCCGGGAAAATATCATCAGCATCTTTGAGCAATGGGCGATTGGCCTCAAAAATCTTATTGTACTGATTGGCATCACCATAAAATTCTTTCGAGATTTTTGACAAGCTATCCCCCGATTTTACCGTATAGAATTTGCTTTCCGGTTCAGGGCTGCTGACCGTAAGCTGATCATCCACTTTGGCCACATGATCAATATTCCCCACCGCCAGAATAATTTTTTCACGATCGGCCTGACTTTGCACCTGACCTCTGACCGTGGCCAGATCCGAGGTTGAATTATAACTGATGGATAAACCAGTGATCGGAAGACCCAGACCTTTTACATGACCAAGTAATTTATTTGCGACTTCTTGGGCAGAAGGCTCTGCGGGCTGTGCTGCTGCGGCTGGAGTAGTATTTGCTGGTGCGGCCTGCGGCTCTGCGGCAGCTGTATTTTTCTTACCGATACCTTTTACAAAATCAAAAAGACCCATATGGAACTCCATTCTTGTCGTTAATGTCATATCACTCTTATTTTTATAATGAAAATAGCCAAGGCATAGTTAGTCATTGGTGACAGAAAGGTAATCGATTGTAAAATTTCCATTTAGGTGAAAAGCAGACACAAAAAAACCACCGAGAGGGTGGTCTTTATGCTCAGCAAAGCTGAAATCGGCGATTAACCCAGTTTCTTAGAAACATAGTCAATTGCAGATTGAACAGTTGTGATTTCGTTAGAATCTTCATCAGGAATCGTGATGTCGAAATCATTTTCGAAAGACATAACCAGTTCAACTAGATCTAGAGAATCTGCACCTAAGTCATCCATGAAAGACGCTTCGTTTTTAATCTCTTCGATTTTGATACCAAGTTGTTCTGCAACTGCTTGCTTAACACGTTGTTCGATATCGCTCACAGGAATTCTCCTCATTGCTTGTGGCGTTTTTAATGCCGTTAGTTTAATTGAATCTAAAAAATTTGGAAAGTTTATACTTGAGCTTAGCTCATGTATAAGCCCCCATTTACATGCATAACTGTACCAGTAATGTAACTGGCTTTGTCTGAAGCCAGGAAACTTACAGCATTTGCGATATCTTGTGGGTTACCCAAACGGTTTAACGCCACTTGCTCAGTCATTTTTTTACGAATTTCTTCGCTTAACTGTTCCGTCATTTCAGTTGCAATAAAGCCTGGTGCGACCGAGTTAACCGTAATCTGACGGCTACCCATTTCTTTGGCCAAACTACGACTGAAGGCTTCAATTCCGGCTTTGGCAGCAGAATAGTTGGCCTGCCCCGGGTTGGCAAAGTGTGCCACCACAGAGCTGATGTTGATGATGCGTCCGAAACGTGCCTTGGTCATGCCTTTCAGCACACGTTTAGACAGACGGTAAACGGCTTTCAGGTGAATATTTAAAATATCATCCCAGTCATCTTCAGACATGCGAAGCAATAAGTTGTCTTTGGTAATACCGGCATTATTAACCAACGCCAGCACTGGACCATAGTTCTGTTCGATCTCCGTCACCAGTGCATCAATCGCAGCACCATCACGTACATCTAAAACTTTGCCCGCACCATTTTCAGCAAACTGTGCAGATAATTTTTCAGCGCCCGCTTCAGAGGTCGCAGTACCCACGACAAAATAACCATCCTGAATCAACTGTTGTGCGATCGCAGCACCAATACCACGACTTGCACCTGTTACCAAGGCAACTTTCGGTTCCTGTGTCATGCAATTTTCCCTTCTGCCGTCAATACGGTGTTCAATGCATCTTCCAGACGAGATTTGCTATCCAGTGGAAGTGCTTTTTCGATATTCGGTAGGCGTTTCGCCAAGTTACTCAATACATTGCCCGGACCACATTCAACGATGTACTGAATGCCTTCATCTTGAAGGAATTGCAGGGTTTTGGTCCATTGTACTGATTCATAAAGTTGCGCTGTTAAAGCCTGACGCAATGCAGGGACATCAGCCGCAGCTTCAGCGCCTACATTTTGTAATACAGGAATGCATGGCAGCTCAATGGCGGTTTGTTCCAATGCAGGCGCAAACTGTTCTGCCGCAGGTTTCATCAGTGAACAATGCGATGGAACCGATACCGGCAATGCAATCGCCTTAGCGCTATTTTCTTTGGCCAGTGCCATCACTGCTTCAACGCGATCTTTATTGCCTGCAACCACAACCTGCCCTTGGGCATTGTAGTTTGCCGCTTCAACAGAACCTTCACCTGCTGCAGTTGCCTGTGCACACAGCTCAATCACTTTGGCATCATCCAGACCTAAAATAGCAGCCATTGCACCGACACCCTGAGGTACAGCCGTCTGCATCAGTTTACCGCGCAGGTTGACCAGTTTGACTGCATCACCCAGGCTTAGGCTACCCGCTGCCACCAGCGCGCTGTACTCACCCAGTGAATGGCCTGCCAGATATTTCGGTGCCACACCACCAGATTCCAGCCACACGCGCCACAAGGCAATACTTGCAGTCAGCAATACCGGCTGGGTAAATTCAGTTTGATTTAAGTTTTCGCCAGTTTGCGCAATCTGCCACAAATCGAAGCCGACAGCTTCAGAGGCTTCTGCAAATGTCTCGCGAATAGCAGAAAACTGCTCTGCAAGTTCAGCCAGCATGCCGGCTTTTTGTGAGCCTTGACCTGGAAATACAAATGCAGTTTTCGTTGCTTGTGCTGCTTGTTCGAGTTGTGTCGCAGACATAATAAAATCCTTTCATTCAAGAGGTGTCATCTTCAGTTGTAGCAAGAAGACTGGCCAATAAAGCCACCTAAATCATTGTGGAGCGCAATTTAGCATGTAATTTTGCTGGCGGTAATTGCCAAATACAACAAAAAACCGATGCAAGCAAAAATCAAGGACAAAAAAAAGGGAGCTAAATGCTCCCATTTTTTCTACTAAGCTTGACGCTTAATACATCATCAATTATTCAGCAGATGCTTTAGCGAATAATTGACGACCACGGTAGATACCATCTTTAGATACGTGGTGACGACGGTGAGTCTCGCCAGTAGCTTGGTCTACAGTTAATGCATTCTCGGTTAAAGCGTCATGTGAACGGCGCATGTCACGGCGAGAGCGACTTTTACGGTTTTGCTGAACGGCCATGATGGCTCCTTACAAAGATCGAAAAAATGGATCAGAACAAATTCGATTGTCTTATACACAAGAGTATAACACAAAAATTAGTTAAGTTTACCCTTCAGAGCTGCCAAAACATCAAACGGATTATCTCGTTTTTCTTCGACAACTTCTTCTATGGCAGGCTGATGCTTATGTTCGCAAAACTCATGTTTAGGCGACAACGGCACCAACAATAACAGTTCATCTTCTATCAGCGCGAGCAAATCAGCGGTCGCAGGTGCATCATAGTCACCTTTGGTCGTTGCTTCACTTTCACCTAGGACGATGAAATCAGCATCCTCATCCAAGCGCTCTATCAGTGACTCATCATCCACAAGTGCCAAATGGAACGATGAAACCAGTTCAATCTCTACAGTTTCCAGACAACGCTGGCATTCCATAGGAACTTTTGTTTCAACGTGACCATCTAGCCATGCAATACGATGATAGGCATCCATTGATAGCTTACAGTCTATGTTAATCAATTGATCATCAATTGATCCAACAGCTTCACGAGCGATACGAACAAAGCGGGATAAAGGCAGTTGACCTGACCATTTAAAGCCCTGTTCAGCCCATTTAAACGGCTCAATCTGTGCCGGAAAGGTATTTGCTGACATAATTAAGGCGGCAATTCTACAAATTCATCAGTACTCTGTCAAAGATTAAGATACAATTTTGTACTTATTTCGACAGACCATTTGGGTAACTCAAGTCATGCATCTGTTGCAGCCGCAAACAGAAGTGAATGTTTCATCACTCGTTAGCACAATTCCAAGCCTTGATTCTGACAGTTCAACACAACAAGTGCAACTCTCGCCATGGACGAATTTATCGTCAGAAGCGCAGCAGGTGGACTGGCTCATCTTACACTTTAATCACTGGTTTTCCCATTTAAATGTGACTTTAGTCCGTGGCGAATTTGAACCTGAATATTTTCCTGCCGATGCCGATACTCCTGCCCGGATTCAGTTTGCACATGGATTCTTTAATAGTGCCTTGCATGAAATCAGCCATTGGACAATTGCCGGGGATAAACGCCGGGAACTTCCGGATCTTGGTTACTGGTATGCCCCGGATGGGCGTACAGCCGAACAACAAGCGCTGTTTGAACAGGTAGAAATTAAACCGCAGGCAATCGAGTGGATGTTTGCCCAGGCCTTTGGGCGTAAATTTCGGGTGTCGCTGGATAACCTGACTGGTGACGGCGGTGACGGAACCCGCTTTAAAGATCATGTCTATGCACAAGTGCAGGCTTATTTTCGTGGTGAGGCAAAATTGCCACGGGATGCACAACGCTTTATTCAATGTATCTGTGCCTGTAGCAGAGGTGGCAAAAGTTTACAATCTGATGAATTTATACGTGAAATGCTTGATTAAATTACACAAATCTACCTTTTTGGTGATTGCCAGACGCTGCCTGAGCGCCACATAATAAGCCATCAGCCCAAGCTTGGAGTAGCCTCTATGCTGCATTTACGCGTACACCCCGATAACCCGCAACCGCGCTTAATCAGTCAGGCGGTAGAACGAATCCGTGCTGGCGATGTGGTGGTCTATCCCACGGATGCTGCCTATGCGATTGGTTGCCAGATTGGGAATAAAAGTGCCATGGAACGCATTGCGCAGATTCGCGGACTTGGCCCAAAACATCAATATGCAATTTTGTGCTGTGATTTATCCGATATTGCCACCTATGCCAAAGTGGACAATGCCATGTATCGCTTACTCAAAAACAATACACCAGCAGTCACCACTTTTATTTTACCGGCCACCAGTGAAGTGCCGAAACGCTTGATGCATCCCAAAAAGAAAACCATTGGCCTGCGCATTCCGAGCAATCCGGTGTGTCAGATGCTGCTCAAAGAACTGGGTGAGCCTCTCTTGACCTCTACCCTGATTTTGCCGGACCAGACCGATCCGCTGGATGATCCTTTTGAGATTGAAATGCAATTGGGCAAACGCATTGATGTGTTTATCGATAGCGGTTTAGGTACATTAAGCACCACCTCGATTATTGATTTATCTGGTGATCATCCAGAAATTATTCGTCGTGGCGTGGGTGATGTCAGCGCATTTGAATAAAGAATGCCATCTTATTTCCAGCCGACTGCAGGAGTCAGTCTATGGATTTATTTTATATCCTGCTGAATCAGCATGAATTCTCTGCCCAATATTGTATCTATGCAGAACTGCCTTGGACACTTCAATCCAGGGCCATCATGATCGAAGCATATCCTTCGCCCAGTCCCACTCTAAACATTGATGCTACTGAATATCAGTTTTTCATGAATTTGGCTTTGCTTCGACAGCTATTACAGATCTATTCAAGCCAGAACCTATGCCTGGCAGAGACTTGCCAACGTATGATTGAGTTTGCACTGAGTGAATATCCTTCCTCACCGCGCTGAAGTTCTTAGCACTCAGATAGGTATTAATCATATCGCAGGATACTAAAACAGATACTAAAACATGGATATGGTCATAGCTTCCACCCGTAACACATTGACTCTTTGCCCCGCTTATCTGGCTGTTTTTTTGGGGCCTTCTTTTAAATTGCAAATAAATTCCATTATTTTTTCAAGTTTTTATGCCTTTGACTCCTTATTTAATTTATTTAGAGTTACTTTTCCAGTACAATGACGGCACTTAATTCTATGCTTTTTCTTTCGATGAGATACCGAAGATCAAGCCTTTGCATGCCTTTGAAAATTCGCGTGGCCTATAATTGTAATGACTCAAATTATCCATAACACAATGGAATCTGCTCCGCACATTCGGGTTCTGGATGAATGGCAGGATACTATTCCAGAGGATCTGTATATTCCTCCCGCCGCATTTGAAATCTTGTTAGAACATTTTGAAGGCCCACTCGACTTTTTAATTTACCTGATTCAAAAAAATGGTTTTGACCTGTTGCAAGTCGATATCGCGCCGATTGCAGCGCAATATTTATCCTATATGGATGCAATGAAATCCCTGAATATTGAGCTGACCGCAGATTATATGGTGATGGCTGCTTTATTGGCAGATCTCAAATCGCGTCTGTTATTGCCTAAACCGAAAAGCCTGTCTGCGATTGAGCAAGATCCAAAACAAGAACTGATCGACCGTTTAGAAAATTATTTAAGAATTAAACGGGCAGCAGAACGTCTGGGGCAAATGCCTATTCTGGAGCGTGATACATTCCTGACCCATGTCAGTCTGGGCGACGTTCAGCAGAATAATGAAGGCTATTCGATCGATTTACTGCGTGATGCCTTGTTGTGTATTTTTAACCGTCCTGAACCGGTGATTCATCAGGTGCAACAGGAACCGGTACTGCTCGAAGAACGGATTGCCTATATTGAAAGCTGTCTGGAATCTGGCGAAGTCTTATCTTTTGCCGATTTACTCAAACCGAGTCAGGGACGCATGGGGATGGTGGTGACCTTTATGGCAGTGCTGGAGCTGACCCGGCAACAAAAAATTCAGATTATTGCTACAGGTATTGAAGCCCCGCTCGCAGTTCAAGGAGCCAGTCAATGACACTAGAGCTAAATACGCTGTTTTCTGCAGAAGATAATCTGCATGAGGTGTTGATGCAGCTTGAGGCGATTATTTTCGCCAGCGACTCTGCGGTTTCACTGGCGCGTCTGAAAGAGGCTTTTCAGGATCGCTATAGCAAACAGGAATTACGTCAGTATTTACAACAACTTTCCATGTTAATGCATGGCCGTTCGATTGAACTGATTGAAACAGCACAAGGTTATCGTTTTCAAGTGCGTGCAAAATATCGTAATATTATTGCACAGACCTGGCCTGAGCGACCAACTCGCTTGTCGCCGGCCTTACTTGAAACACTTGCAGTGATTGCTTATCACCAGCCGGTGACCCGAGCCGATATTGAACAAATTCGTGGTGTGACGAATAACAGTCAGATTTTGCGTACGCTGTTTGACTGGAACTGGATTAAAGAATCCGGATTTCGTGAACTCCCTGGAAGACCTGCGTTGTTAATGACAACGCCACAATTTTTAAATGCGTTTGGCTTGAATTCTTTAGGCCAATTGCCTCCCCTGCAGGATGCCAAGGAAGCTTTTATGGCCCTCGATGCAAATGCACCGAAGTCATAAATAGGTGAACTGTTGATAATTATTTCTAAGGTTATGCTGTCATGAGTGAAAAATTGCAAAAGGTGCTTGCACGCGTTGGTTTGGGTTCTCGCCGTTATATGGAAGAAGTCATTGCCGCGGGTCGTGTAAGCGTCAATGGGCAAATTGCCCAAGTGGGTGAACGAATCGAACCAGGTGATGAGCTTCGCATCGATGGTCGTAAAGTTGCATTTCAGATTGAAGACGAAATTCGTCGTCGTGTGATTATCTATTATAAGCCTGAAGGCGAGATCTGCTCACGTAGCGATCCTGAAAACCGCCCGACCGTGTTTGAACAGTTACCTGCGATTCCGGGCGATCGCTGGGTGATGGTCGGC
Organism: Acinetobacter sp. YH12151; assembly: GCF_013418355.1. Taxonomy (NCBI): domain Bacteria; kingdom Pseudomonadati; phylum Pseudomonadota; class Gammaproteobacteria; order Moraxellales; family Moraxellaceae; genus Acinetobacter; species Acinetobacter sp. YH12151. Next base: position 42,292 of record NZ_VPCG01000007.1, read on the forward strand.
CGTCTGGATATTAACTCGACCGGTCTGTTACTGTTCACCAATGATGGCGAACTTGCCAACCGCTTGATGCACCCATCCAATGAAATCGAACGTGAATACGCAGTTCGTGTCATGGGTGAGGTGACACCACAAATCAAAAACACCATGCTTAAAGGCGTGGTATTAGATGACGGCCCAGCGAAATTCGAATCGTTCTCTGAACTCGGCGGTGATGGTATTAACCGTTGGTTCCAGGTCGTAGTAAAAGAAGGTCGTAACCGCGAAGTACGTCGTATCTTTGAATCACAAGGTCTGAAAGTAAGCCGTCTGCTGCGTACCCGCTACGGTACTGTGATTCTGCCACGCGAACTGCGTACCGGTCGCTGGATTGAACTGGATAAAAACGATATCGACAACCTGACCAAAGCTGTGGAACTGAAACCACGTCAAGGTACAGGCCTGTTTGGTATGGCGAAACGTCGTAACGAGCGTATGCAGGATAAACCGATGGCTGCACGCCGTGGCGGTTTCTTGCGTCAGCAACGTCGTGACAGTGATGAACAACAACCACAGAATAACCCTGGCCGCGAGCGTCGTGATGACAATGCCTATGGTCGTCGTGACAGAAATGAAAACCAAAATGGTACGCAGTTCGTTCGTCGTGACAACCGTGATGGCAATACTCAATTTCCTCGCCGCGAAACTCGTCCAGATCAAGCTTTTGGTCGCCGTGAAGAGCGTGATGAAAATGCGCCGCGTCGTCCATACGGTGTCAATAAAGGCTTTAAAAAGTTTTAATTGATATAAACAAAAAAAGTCAGGCAATTGCCTGACTTTCTTATGCATTATGTATCAGGCACTTTGTGGAATCCCTTGTGGAATGGCACTGAGTAAACGCTTGGTATATTCATGCTGGGGTGACTGATACAATTCATCTGAATTGGCAATTTCCACCAGTTCCCCATGATTCATCACCATGATCTGATCTGAAATATACTTCACCACCGATAAATCATGTGAAATGAAAATATAACTGAGTCCAAATTCATCCTGCAAATCTTGCAGTAAATTCAAGACCTGCGCCTGTACTGAAACATCCAGTGCCGAGACCGATTCATCACAGATTAAAATTTCAGGCTTCAAAGTCAGGCAACGCGCGATCGCAATTCGCTGGCGCTGACCACCGGAAAATTCATGTGGATAGCGATAAAAAGCTTGGGCAGGCAAGCTGACCCGCTCCAACAGATCCAAAGCCATTTGCTTGCGCTCTGCATCATCCTGACCAATTTTATGAATCTGCATTGGCTCCATCAGGATTTGCCCCACGGTAAAACGCGGATTTAAAGAAGCATAAGGATTCTGGAAAATAATCTGGATTTTACGTTGATACTGGTTAAATTCCTTTTCAGACATGGCCAAAATGTCCCGCCCCTGAAACAGCGCTTTACCGCCTGTTGCCTGTTGCAAACGCATCAATAACAAGCCAATGGTGGTTTTGCCAGAACCGGATTCTCCGACCAGCCCCAAGGTTTTACCTTTGGCCAGCTGAAAAGAAACCCCTTTCACCGCCTGAAATTCATCTTTGCCAAACAGACCTTTGCGGCTATAAAAAGATTTTTTCAGATCACGTACATCCAGAATAATTTCTTCTCCACCCTTCAGTCCGCGTGAGCGTTGCGGAAGTTGAGTATTCAGGTGGATATCGTCCAGCCAGGTTGAACCATCCTGTTTCATAAAATCACTGATCATCGGCAAACGTAACGGACGTTGCGACAATTGTGGACGGCAATGCAATAAAGCCCGGGTATACATATCCTGAGGTCGATCCAATACGTCCTGAACCAAACCCTGTTCACGAATTTCCCCATGTCGCATCACAATCACCTGATCGGCAATTTCACCAACCAAAGCCAGATCATGGGTAATGAACAGCATCGACATCTGACGGCGCTGACGCAGAGATTCCAGCAAGTCCAGAATCTGCTTTTGAATGGTGACATCCAGGGCTGTGGTCGGTTCATCCGCAATTAACAGCTTGGGTTCACAGGCAATGGCCATGGCAATCATGACCCGCTGCTGCTGCCCCCCCGAAAGCTGCCCCGGATAAGCATCGATTTTAGTTTCTGGCGCAGGGATCCCTACTTCTTTGAGCAATTCCAGAGTACGTTGCCGCGCCTGCTTTTTATTCATACCCAAATGGAGTTGCAAAATTTCTGCAATCTGCATGCCTACCGTAAATACCGGATTGAGCGAGGACATCGGCTCCTGAAAAATCATGGCAATATCTTTACCACACATCTGGCGCATGTCACGGGTTTTGAGCTTAAGCAGATTTTTCCCTTCAAAGATAATCCGGCTGTCTTCGGAAATACGCGCGCTTTCCGTCGGGAGCAAGCCCATGGTCGCCAGTGAAGTAACCGACTTGCCACTTCCCGATTCTCCTACCAATGCCACCGTAGTATTGGCCGGAATTTCAAAAGAAACCCCTTTCACGGTTTCGATATATTGTTTATTTTCATCTTTAAAACTGACACGCAGATTTTCCACGCAAAGTAACGCAGGTGCTGTACTTGGATTGATTTCAGACATGGTTGCGCTCCTATTTCAGTTTCGGATCTAATGCATCACGGAGTGCATCGGTAAACATCGAGAAAGCCGTCACCAGTATTGCCATGGCAATCGAGGCTGCGGCCAGTTGCCACCATTTTCCTAAAATCAGCTCGCTTTGCGCTTCATTCAGCATGCTTCCCCAAGACACTACTCCGATTGGCACGCCAAAACCAAGGAAGCTGAGAATCACTTCAGATTTGATAAAAGCCACCACCAGAATGGACATTTGTACCAAGGCAATATGACTGACATTCGGAAAAATATGTACAAACATACGTCGTAAATTACTCACCCCAATTGCCTTGGCAGCCAGTACATATTCACGCGCCGTATGTTTCATGTACTCGGCACGAACCAGACGGAATACTCCCGTCCAGCCGGTCAGACCTAAAATCAGGATGATTGATAAAATCCCTTTCTGTTGTAACACCGCAGCAATTGCCAGAACCAGCAGTAAATAAGGAATTGAAGTAAAGACATTATAAAACCAGTTGAGGAGATCATCGACCCAGCCACCAAAATAACCGGCAAGTGCACCAAGTACGGTGCCAATGATCACAGCGACCAAAGCCGCAACCAGTCCGACCAGAATCGAGGTTTCCGCACCTTTAATGGTTTTCTGTAAAACATCCTGTCCCCATTTATCCGCACCAAAGATCAGACTCTGTTTTAATTCGCTGTCCTGATCCATCAGCTGACCACCGAGCTGCTGGTTAATGACGCGCATGTCTTCTGCCAGCGGATCTGTTACACCATAATAATCGATGCTGCCCCCCATCCTTTGCTCAGCAGCAATTTCGGCATTGAGTTCTGCAATCACCTCTTTTAAAGGATCGACTGGATTGACCGGTAAAACGACCAATTCTGCTTCCTGTTCTTCACCGGAAACAGCCGGCATAGGCGCTGCACTGATAAAACTTGGCGGTGCATAACTGACCGCCACTTCTTTATTCCAGTCCTTGGCAATAAAACCGCTCATGGAAAGCAAAAGTAGCAGCAAATAAAACAGCACCACCAACAAGGAGAACATGGCAATCCGGTCACGTTTCAAACGGCGCATGGCCAGTTGCCATAATCCTGTTGAAGTAGACTCAGGCACAGCTTGAGCGTGTTGCTCTTTTTTAAATATCGCACTCAGCATAATTCACCTACTTCAACTGTACGCGTGGATCGACCCATTTATAGATCAGATCGGCAATCAGGTTGAATATCATGGTCGCAGCGGCAACATAGACCGTAATCGCTTTAATCACCGGGAAATCCGAACGCTCTACGGCAATAATCACTTCACGGCCAATCCCCGGAATACCGAAAAAACGCTCAATCAGGAAAGCACCGATCAGCAGTGCTGGAAGCCCCGCCATCACATCGGTAATAATCGGAATCGAGGCATTGCGTAGCACATGCACGCCCAGAATCCGGCTCTCGCCCAGACCTTTGGCCCGTGCAGTACGCACATAGTCCTGATTGACTTCATCCAGTACGAAACTGCGGTACAGACGTAAGGTCGGGGCAATACTCACCACCAGCATAATCAGTACAGGCAATAAGGCGTATTTGAAAAGATTGTCAGCGAAATTATCACTCCAGCCCTGCACCGGAAACCAGCTCAGCTCATAAGCGAGGAAATACTGAAACACAATGATATAGACCAGAATACTGATCGACATGCCGATGGTGCACAGCATCATGATCATGCGATCGGTCAGACTGCCGCGAACTGACGCCACACCCAAGGCCAAAATGATGGAAATAATGGTTTGCAAAATGGTCAGTGGAATCAGAATGGTCAGTGAGGGTCCCAGACGCGTACTAATAATTTGCGCCACCGACTCGCCGGTACTCCAGCTCACCCCATAATCAAAGGTTAAAATCTGCTTGATGAAAATCCACAGTTGCACATAATACGGTTGATCCACCCCAAGCTGTTGCCGGATGTTTTCAATCTGTTCTGCATTGGCCATTTTACCGGCGAGGATATAGGCAGGATCGCCCCCCACCCAGTTAAACAGCAGGAAGATCAGCAAAATCACCCCGAGCATGGTGGGGATCATTTGCCAGAGCCGTCGAATAATATATGCCAGCATCGCTTGCCTTCCTTAATTTTTTCCAGAGATTTCATTAAAGAAAGCTTTGCTGTCTGGATCACGACCCAGAAAGTCTTTCACCATCTGCTCGCCATGTTTTTGTCCGCCTTGCGCCAAGACCGTATTGCGATAATGCGCACCGACTTTTTTATCCATCAACTGATCGCCAAAGGCAGAGAGCATATCTAGCGCAATCACCTCGGACCACATATAGCTGTAATAACCTGCCTGATAGCCGCCCATCACATGCCCGAACTGTCCCGGGAACTGCTGACCGGGTACATAACCCAAGGCAGTTTTGCTTTCCATCTCTTGCCATAATTTTAATGGGTCGGTCTTGAGGGCATCTTTACTGTGTAAGGCCATATCGTACTGCGCATATAAAGTCTGACGCGCATAATGCAGACCGCGACCATAGTTTTTTACGTCTTTGAGACGCTCAGTCATGGCAGCATCGACACGTGGACAAGCCGGTTCACAATAATCGGCCACTTTTGATAAGGTTTCCAGACGGCGTGCCCACTCTTCATACATCTGTGAAGGTGCTTCCACCAAGTCACGCTCTACCGATGTACCAGACTGTTCGGAATAGCGGGTTTTCGATAAAATCCCGTGTAAGGCATGCCCCATTTCATGCACAAAGGTTTCCAGCTCGTTGCTGTTCAAACCTTTGCGGTTGAAGTTGGTGACCAGTACCGACACCGGACGACGCTGATTCAGGGTACTGCCACCATAGGCGCCCCAGACGGCCGCGTGTCCATATTTACCTTCACGCGGGTATTTATCGACATATAATCCGCCCAAGAATTCACCTGAGGCAGTGTCATGTACCGCATAATATTCCACTTCATTGTGCCAGGCCTTGACTTTCATCGGCCTGAAATCAATCCCGTACAGTTCTGATGACACAGCAAATAACCATTTTTGTGCCGCTTCGGTCGGGAAGTAATCGCGCAGTTTTTCCTGATCGACCTTATATTTGGCCTGACGCAGTTTTTCACTCCAATAGCCCTGATTCCAGCGAGTAATATCTGCTTTCTCTCGTGGAACTTTTAAGGCCTCGGCTTTGAACTGGCGTAACTCCTCTACATCTTGCTTCTCTAAAGGTGCGACTTTGCTATATACATCCTCTAGAAAAGAATTCACCGCTTCAGGTGTTTTTGCCATACGAAATTTAAGGGCTGAATGTGCATAGCTTTCTTTATCAAAAAGTTGGGCCATCTCATAACGCAGATCAATGGCTTTTTTCATAAATTGCAGGTTTTGCTCTGTCCCACGGCGGGTATAAGCCATCTGATAGCGTTTGTGTGCTTCATCACTTTCTGCCAGCTCCATAAATGGCTGGTATTCCGGATAGTCAAAGCCAAGCAGATAATTGCCTTTTTCATTTTTCTTTAACCCCGCCATATAGCTGTCTGGCAGACCTTTCATTTCTGCTGGGGTAAATTCGACTTTATGCGGATTATCACGTACATTTTTGGCGAAATCCTGAGACAGCTTGGTCGATTCTTCGATGATATCTTTCAGGCGCTTTTGTTTTTCTGCACTGAGTTGTACCCCTGTTTTTTCAAACTGCTCCAGAATATCTTGCAAGAATTTTTGATCAATCGGATCGCTGGCCTTCAGTTTCTTGAACTGGGCATACAGTTTCGGATTCTGGTACAGCGTGGTCTGGTACTTGCTGATTTTCAGCTCACAGTCATCTGCTGCCTGACGCAATGCAGGATCTGGATCGACATTACTATACAATCCGACTGCTGCACCAAAATCCCGGGCTTTGGCATGCAATTCATCCCATTCAGCCAGATAAGGCCCTGCCTTGGCCTTATTTTTAATTTTCTGATTTTCAAATATCTGAATATCTTTTTGCATGCTGGCCAGATTGGCATCACATAAAGATGGAATCTCTGCTGCCTTAAATAATGGCAGCAGCTGCGCTTGAGTCTGTGCCGCTACCCCCTGATATCCCCCCATTATGACTAAACATAAACTACTTAATTTTAAAGACTTCGATTTCATATTTATCTCCAGATTTTTCTTACTTTTTGCTATCAATATCGATGTACATCCACTCTGAAGACAGAATCGGATGGTTTTTATAACCAATGACCCGAGGTTGCGACAAGACATTACGATAGGTGCTATATAGCATCAGTACCGGCATATTCACTTCCAGAATCCGGGACATTTTGCGATAGATTGCATTACGTTCAGGACTGGCTGGCATGCTTTGGGTTTGCTCATACAGGCGGTCAAATTCAGGATGTTTGAAGCAGGCATTGTTGGTGACATTGACATTTTTGCCATAAAAAAGCTGCATGAAGTTGTCGGCATCCGGATAGTCAGCAATCCAGGCCGAGCTTTTAAACATGGTCTTACACTGTTTTTCCAGCTTGATCGCCTCGGCAAATGGCATGGCTTTGCTGACCATCTTGATCTGAATATTGTCCAGGGCTTTTTTCCAGAATTCTGCCTGTTGCTGACCACGACTGGTATTACCGACAATCAGTTCAATCTCTAAAGGCTTACCATCGGGTTGTCTGCGCCAGCCATCGGCCCCGACTTTGTATTGATAACGGTCAAGCAGCATATTGGCCGCCTTGACCGAATAGGGAATACTGCTTTTATAATCCGGTGAATAACCAACCACCCCGGGTGGTACCGGCATCTGTAACTTATTGGCATCGCCCTTGAGCAAGACACTGATCATATTGTCGGTAGAGTAAGCCATGGCCATGGCACGACGTAGCGCAATTTTTTCCTTGCTGAACCCACCGACCACAGGATTCTGCATATTCCAGTAATGGTAGCCAATCAGCGGATCGGTAATCCTAGATAACTGAACCCCTTTTTGTTTTAAGGAAGGTTTGAGTAGCCCATTTTCAAGCGCCTGAACCACCATATCGCCGTCGATTTCAGTCATGTCCAGTTCATTTTTATTAAAGGCCAACCAGCGTGACTGGGCTTCTTCAATGACCCGGATATCAATCGTGCCAATTTGCGGCATTTTTTTGCCTTGCAATGCATCCACAATAGGCTGGTCTTCGCTGCTACTGGCTTTAAAATTCCAGACAAAACTCCGGTAGTTCGGACTGGCTTTTAAAATAATGCGTGAACCCGGAGTCCAGCGTGACAATAAATAAGGGCCTGTACCGACTGGTTTGTCCATCGCAAAGCCTGCTTTATTACGGTACTTTTCAATAACTTCACGGGCAACTGCAGCCGCCGGGCCATGTGCCAGTAACATCGGAAAGTTTTGATCCGGTTGGGTCAGTTTCAGAATCAGGGTATAACGGTCTGGCGTTTGAATGCCTTCAAAGGGGTTTTCATAGACTTTGCCATTCTTTTTGCCTAAGGCGACCCATGCTTCCAGCCCTTTAATCCGGCCATCCAGCAACCAGCTATTTGGTGAATGCAAGTTGGGATCGATCAGACGTTTTAATGAATAGGCATAATCATAAGCCGTCAGTTCACGTTTCTGACCTTTAAAAACGGGATCATCGGCGAAGTAAATGCCTTTTTTGATTTTGATGGTATAGGTGAGACCATCTGCACTGACTTCTGGCATGGCAACCGCGGTATTAGGAATCAGCTTGGCTGGGGTTGCCAGATAGTCATAGCTAAACAGGTTTTCAAAAATCGCGCTATTAACCCGGGCTGAATAGGCATCGTGCGTTGCGGCGGGATCAAATCCGGTTTCTGCCACCGGAAAAACATCCCGAATCACCTTGTTAGGATCTGCAGGATTAATGGCCCATGCAGAAACGATCCCCGAGCAGAGCAAACTTCCCAGCAGAACACTACCCGTCAGTTGCTTGAATTGCTTTGATAAATTTCCCTTCATCATACTCTTCATCTAAATAGGTTTATTTTTTGACTGGTTCAATATCGAGATATTGCCAAACGGAGTTCATGATTGGATGTGCTTTAAAGCCTTGAACCTGAGGGTGAATCAGCCAGTTACGCACCCGGGTATTGTGTAAAATCCAGGGATTATCGGCTTCGATTTGCCGGTTCATTTTTTCATAATAGGGCGTACGCTGATCTGGTGGCAGTTTCATAGCAGCCTGATACAGGGCATCATAGGCTTTTGAGGTATAGCAGCTCAGGTTGCCCTGCTGTGCATTTGGGCCATATAAGAGTTGAGCAAAATTTTCACCCTCCGGATAATCTGCAATCCAGGCACCGCCCCACAGCATATGTTTACATTGCGTGGCTTCTTTCAGGTTGTCGGCGAAATTGCTGATTTTAAATTCAATACGTAGACCAACTGCATCCAGATTTTTTTTCCATAATTCCGCTGCAATCACTGAAGAGCTGGAACTGGTCGAGTTCATTTTCAGTGTCAAAGGTTTGCCATCAGGCAAAGTCCGATAGCCATCTGCACCTTTTTTATAACCGAAACGGTCGAGCAGCTTGTTGGCCAAGAGCGGATTATAGGCAATACTATTTTTATAAGCTGGATTATGCCCATTCACGCCTTCGGGAATGGTCATTTCAGCTTTATCTGCATGTCCCTTATACAGCTGTTTAATGGCTTCATTCTGGTTATAAGACAAGGCGATTGCCCGACGCAGAGCGATTTTTTCTAGTGAATTTCCACCGACCACAGGATCGCGCATATTCATGATGGTATAAGTGATTTCTGCATCTTTATTTGGATAATGCAAAATGCCTTTTTGCTTGTATTCGTTTTTGAGCTGTTTATTGACCAGGGCCTGTTCGGCACCGCTTGCAGTGAGCCGGTCATAATCCAGCTGACTAGATTTCAGCGCCAGCCAGCGCGATTGTTCTTCTTCAATAATACTGACCTTGACCCTCCCAATTTGCGGCATTTTTTTGCCACTCATTTCTTTCACCAGACGTTGATCCCAGGCCGTATTTTCACCCTTAAAATTCCAGCTAAATCCCCGGTAATCTGGATTGGCCTTTAATTCAATCCGGCTACGCGGCACATATTTATGCAATTGATAGGGCCCTGTCCCGACTGGATGCTGACCTGCACGCGCGCCATAATGCTCAATGACTTCTCTGGCGATACCGCTAAAAGTGACATAGGCCGTGATATAAGGGAAATTAAAGTCGGAACGCGTGAGCGTGATTTGCAAGGTATGTTTGTCCAGTGCCTTTAGTCCTGCAATTGGCGCATCGTAATTAAATTGACCAGAACTTTTGGCTTGCTGAATGGCAGCATCTGCACCGAGAATTTTGCCCTCAATAAACGAAAAGGTCGGCGAATGATTTTTAGGATCCATCACCCGCTTCATGGAGTAAATATAGTCCTCAGCAACCAGTTCACGTTTTTTACCCTTAAATGCCGGATCAGCACTAAAGTAAATTCCAGGCTTAATCTTGAAGGTATAGACCTTGCCCTCCTGCTCGATCTTGGGCAAGGCTTCAGCAGTATTCGGGGTTAAAGTGGCGGGTCGTGCCAGATAGTCGTAGCGTAATAAGGGTTCAAAAATCGCTTCGGCAATACTGCCACTATAAAAATTATAGGTCTTGACCATATCAAAACCGTCATCAGGTGCTTCAAATGCAATATTTAAAACTTTATCTGACTGCGCAGGCGATTTTGCCAAGACCGCCTCCCCCGATCCGATGGTCAGTGCTAAAACGGTCATCTTTAACATTGCTGATTTCAAAGTCATACCTATTTTTATCTTAATGTTTTATTGATCTAGGAAGTTCTTAACCTAACGCCCTATATTGGTTGCAATTTATGAATCAAAGCTGAATAGAGGGATTAAATTGGACAAAGCAAATCTCATATCCTCAAAAAACAACTATTTTTTCAACTTCTGCCGAGAAAATTTATTTTTATGCATTTACCCTTATTTTGCCTAACCAAATATTTTTAATGAACCTTTTATGTCATTTTTATCTTTAAAACGCCGATTCGTCTTCTCTTCACACAAAGATAAATAAGCTTTTTTTTAGAGAATTCACATGGCCTTGATCTTAGAACCCAGAAATTCATAATAACCAACTGCTCACTAAATGTCTCTTTATGCAATCATCCTATTCTTTGTGCAATGCTTATCTACTCCACATTGTCCCAACTGAAACCAGAATAGTATTACCCTCAATTTCTACCCCATAAAAAAAACCCAGCATATGCTGGGTTTTTTCTCAATCCGATTTTACATCTGTGATTGAATATAATTTTGCAAGCCAATCAGTTCAATTAAACGCAACTGTTTTTCTAACCAGTAGGTATGGTCTTCTTCAGTATCTGACATTTGCTGGCGCAGCATATCACGGGTGATATAGTCACCTTTTTCTTCGCACAGCTTGATGCCTTGTGCCAGTTTTTCCCGCACATGGTATTCAAGTTTCAGATCGGCTTTCAGGCAGCTTACGACATCTTCACCAATCTCAACGTCATCGCGTTGCATGTTCGGTGTACCTTCAAGGAACAATACACGGCGGATAATCGCATCCGCATGCTGGGCTTCTTCCTGCATTTCGTGATCGATACGTTCAAAGATTTTGGTTAAACCCCAATCTTCATACATACGAGAGTGAATCAAGTATTGGTCACGAGCAGCCAGTTCGCCACCGATCAACATATTTAAATAATCTACGACTTCTGGATTACCGCGCATTTGAATTACTCCCTACCTTTATGCTGCTATTATGGAGAAAAGCATTCAGATTTGCAAAGCTTAACCAGGTTAAATATTTGATTTTTATATAATTAAAATGAGAAGTACTTGCATTTACACTTCGTTCTGAATCAAATCCCATTTATAAAACAATACTTTGCATTTTTACGGCGCTCGGCTCTACAGCTAAATACACCAAAGAATGTTCAGGTTAAATTTTGTAAATATTCATGAAGATCAGTCAGATTAATAGTTTTTGTATAAACATCACCGCATTGGCGTACTTCATGCTTAAATTTCGCTTATGATGCAGACAAATTTAAAACAACAATGGTTCAACTATGACACATCTACACACTACAGCGCCGGTTCTGGTCACCGGTGCATCGGGTTATATTGCCAGCTGGGTCATCCAGAAATTACTCACGCAAGGCTATACCGTACATGCCACGGTACGCGATCTGAATAAAACTAAAAGCTTTACTCACCTAGAAAAAATTGCTGACAGTAGTGCGGGAACTCTCAAGTTATTTCAGGCCAATCTATTAAGTCCAGGCTCTTTTGATCAGGCCATGCAAGGTTGTGAAATTGTTTTTCATATGGCCTCGCCTTTTGTGGTGACCAATTATAAAGATGCGGTCAAAGACATTATTGAACCTGCGGTTTTAGGCACTGAAAATGTCCTGAATAGTGTCAACCATACCGAATCCGTAAAACGCGTGATCGTCACGTCGAGTATTGCTTCCACTTATGGCGATGCGGTTGATATTCTGCAAACTGAAAATAACAGTTTTGATGAATCACACTGGAATAGCACCAGTTCGGCCACACATCAGCCTTATCCTTATTCCAAAGTCATGGCAGAGCGCAAAGCCTGGGAGATGGCAGAAGCACAGGATCGCTGGAAGCTGGTCTGTATTAATCCAGCGCTGGTCTTTGGTCAATCCTTAACCCCCAACACCCAGTCTGGCAGTGTCGAGGTCTTGCAGCAATTCGCCAATGGCATGACGCTACTCGGTGTTCCACCCATGTGGAATGGTGTGGTCGATGTGCAGGATGTCGCTGAAGCACATCTCCGTGCTGCATTTAAACCGGAAGCACATGGGCGTTATATTATTTGTAGTGAAAGCCTGAGCCTGCTGGAAATGGGTCAGATTTTACGAGAAAATTTTGGCAATAAGTTCCCCTTCCCGCGCAATCAGTTGCCAAAAGCGGCCTTTAAACTGTTTGGGCCATTGGCAGGCTTTAGCTCTAAGTTTGTGGAACTGAATATGGGTTATCCAATTTTCTTTAATGCCCAGAAAAGTAAAGATGAGCTCGGCATTGAGTATCGTCCGGTACAAGAAAGTCTGGTCGAACATTTCCAGCAATTACTCGATGATGGCGTAGTCAAAAAATATATTCCTTAATCGTACTAGCTCAAACCTGATCTGACAGTTACCGATTTTTTTTATTGTATCTGTCAGATTAAATTTGAGCGACTACACCGACTTATGCGCCCACAAGCTCACTATTCCTGCCTAAAAACAAGCTAAGCAGAAGTCCAACGCGCATTTTTCCACGCTTGCTGTTGCTTTGCATCTAGGAAAGTCCAAGCCACAAAACGACTCTCTTTTTGCCCCTGCGTCATTTTAATGGTTTTTAAATCCACTGCACCGCACTTACGCAAGGTATTTAACAGCATAGGCAATGTGGTTTTCTTAGAAACCAGTGTACTAAACCAAAGACATTGCTCAGCAAATTGTGTGCTCTCTTGTACCATCTGGCAAACAAAGCGTTCTTCTCCACCGTCACACCACAGCTCGTTCTTTTGTCCGCCAAAGTTTAACACCACTTTAGACCGATCAACCGGTTTGCCAAGTTTGCGTAATTTTTGCGTTGCTGTGGCATTTGCTTCATCTTGCGAAGCATGAAATGGTGGGTTACACAGGGTCAAATCAAAACGATCTGAAGGTTTAATCACGCCTTTGAAAATATTGCTCGGTGTCTTTTGCAATCGAATCTGAATCCCCTTTTTGAGATTTGGATTTGCCTCCACAATAAATTGAGCACTTTTAACCGATGCAGGATGAATGTCTGAGCCAACAAATTTCCAACCATAACTACGATGACCAATAATCGGATAAATACAGTTCGCGCCCACCCCAATATCTAATACGTGAACGGCGTGTCCTATTGGAATCTGACCTTTATTGCTATCACTCAACAAGTCCGCCAAATAGTGAATATAGTCGGCTCTACCCGGAATAGGTGGACAAAGATAATCTTGAGGAATATCCCAATATTGAATACTATAAAAATGCTTGAGCAATGCTTTATTGAGCATTTTCACAGCTTGAGGATCAGAAAAGTTGACTGAAAGATCGTTATATTGATTCGGGCTGACAAAAGGCGCAAGTTCCGGACAACTCTTGATTAACTGAGGAAAATCGTAACGACTGCGATGCAGATTTCGTGCATGTAATTGCGATTTTTGTTGCAGAAAAGATTTCTTTGCTTGAGCCATGTGTATGTCAATCATCAACGGGAGAACAGAATCAATAAGGCAGGATCTATACCTGCGAATGAATCGATATTGTACGTGAATTCAACTCACATTGCCGAACCCGTCCTTGTATTTGTCTATCCTCCCCCCTCTCATTCACCTATAGTTTTGAACTAGCAATAAAAAAGACACCTCAAGACTCATCATCCTTAGTGTCTTTTTTATTTAAGTCATTGTTTAGAACTGATTAGTCTTCGATTTGCCCATGCTCTTTCATCAGGGCAATGAACTGTTCCTCATTGATGACCGTTACACCCAGCTTTTCTGCCTTGTCCAGTTTAGAACCGGCTTTTTCACCGGCTACCACGCATTTGGTTTTACTGGATACACTGCCGCTGACTCGCGCACCCAGTGCCTGAAGTAATTGAGTCGCTTCATCGCGCCCCATACTGCTTAAGGTTCCGGTCACGACCCAACTTTCGCCATTGAGTGGCTGACGGGTCGGTGCAACTGGCGCATCCCAGTGAATGCCTGCTGCCAGTAAACGATCCAGAACTTCCAGATTATGCGGCGCCTGAAAGAAATCAATAATCCATTCTGCGGTAATATCCCCTACATCTGGCGTTTTTTTGAGTGCTTCGATATCCGCGATACGTAATGCATCCAAGGTCTGGAAATTATTGGCCAGCATGCGCGCTGTAGTTTCACCCACGCCACGAATACCGAGGGCATAAATAAAAGCGGCCAGTGTGGTTTTCTTACTGTTCTCAATAGAATCTATTAAATTCTGAACAGATTTTTCACCCATTTTTTCAATCTGTAGTAGCTGCTCACGATGTTCATGCAGGTGATAAATATCCGAGACATCTTTCAGCAGATTTAGATGCAGCAAAGATTCTGCCCAGCGATCACCCAGACCCTCAATATCCATGGCTTTACGTGAAACAAAGTGACGAATCGCCTCAATACGCTGCGCTGCACAATACAGCCCACCCGAACAACGTGCCAAGGCTTCGCCTTCCGGCATCACCACCGGTGAATCACAGACTGGACATTGCTCAGGTAAATGCACTTCAACGGCATCCACCGGGCGGAATTCCGGCCAGACTTTTTCCACTTTAGGAATTACATCGCCACTACGATAGACACTGACGGTATCACCAATCCGTACATCGAGACGGTGAATTTCGCCAATATTATGCAAGGTCACATTAGAAACAGTTACGCCGCCGACCGCGACCGGATTCAAACGTGCTACCGGCGTTAATGTACCAGTACGTCCCACCTGCCAGTTAATATTTTCAACCGTGGTCAAGGCTGCAACTGCCGGAAATTTATAGGCGGTGGCCCAGCGCGGCTCCCGACTCAGAAAACCAAGTTGCTGCTGCTGTTTCAGGTCATTGACTTTAATCACCATGCCATCAATTTCTACACTGAGGCTGGCACGTTCCTGAATAATCTGTTCATAGACTTTTTGCACGTCCTGGATACTGTCACAGATAAAGTGACGCTCGCCAACCGCAAAACCGAACTGATGTAACCATTCCAGACTGGCAGACATTGTGCCTTGCCCATGATGCGGTACGCATTGTGCAATTCCATAAGCATAAAAAGCCAGTGGCCGTAATGCGGCAATATTCGGATCCAGCTGACGCAAACTGCCTGCCGCCGCATTACGTGGATTGGCAAAGGTCTTTTCACCTTTAACTGCATTGGCTGCATTCAGTTTTTCAAAGCCGGATTTCGGCATCAACACTTCGCCGCGTACTTCTAACAAATCGGGAATGATGCCATTCACTGGTGATAAAAGTTTCGGCAGATTGCGAATGGTTCGGACATTCTGGGTAATGTCTTCACCGGTTTCCCCATCACCACGGGTCACACCACGGGTCAAGACACCATGCTCATACCACAGGGAAATGGCCAGCCCGTCAAATTTCAGTTCAACATCATATTCAATTTTTTGATTCGGCAAACGCTCTTCAATACGGCGGGCAAAAGCAAACAGGTCGTCCTGATGAAAGACATTGCCTAATGACAGCATCGGAACAGCATGCGTAACGGTGACAAATTTTGAAAGTGCTTGCCCACCGACTTTATCGGTCGGGCTATCGGACTGGATCAGATCGGGATATTGTTGTTCTAGGGCTTTAAGCTGATGAAAGAGCTGATCATATTCACTGTCTTCAATGCTCGGTTGATCCATCACATAATAAGCATGGTTATGCTTGGCAAGCAGTTGAATCAGTTGACGCATTTGCGCAATGACAGTGGCATCTTGGGTCATAATTTCACCATAAAAAAGGGCGGAAAATCCGCCCTGTAGAATATTCAGCTTTTGGCTATTATAAAAATTGCAGTCTCCAGATTCAACTTGGAGATTAAACAAAACCGCTTAAACTTCTGTCGGTTGACCGGCACGATAATCAATGGCTTGATGGCGCCAGAATTCACGTAATTGTGGGGTAAGTTCCTGCTGGTTCTGATCATAGACCAGACCATCGACTTCACGGGCAATCAGACGTGAAATACTGTCCATGGTATCAAAGGCATTTTGTACATCGCTATGCGGTAAAGCCAGGAAGAAAGCCAGACCTTTGACTTCCTGAGTCGACAATGTTTCCAGATCAAAGCCTTCCATACCCGTATCGGTCATTTGCAGTACCGAAAATAGCAGTTTTGAATCATCTTCACTATAACGGTGGAAACAGGCCAGTTCGCCATAACGCAGACCATATTTGAGTAAAACTTTCAGGGTCTTATCGCCTGAAAGTACACGGCCTTGCGGATAGATATGCAGAGAAATAATGGTTTCAGCACTGGATAACGCACTTTCTTCATCCACTATTTTTTGCTCATGCAAATGGGCATCCAGAATACTGCTTTCATCATTAAATTCAGAAATTTCTGCTTTTTCAATGTTGCTGTTCAGACTAAATTCGGTAGCTGTATCTTTATTTTCAGGCTGGTTATTTTCCGGTTCTACTTCGGCCGGTTTTTGCTCCAGTGATGTTTCGGCTGGTTCTGTAGTTGCAGAGCTTGCCACCACTTCAGCTTCGGTCATTGGACTCGGCTCGACTGCTGCAGCTGTCTCAAGCACTGCTGGCTCAACCAAGGTCGGTTCAGGCTTGCGAAATGCCGAAGGTTTTTCAGGAGCCTTTTCTTCTACGCTCAGGCTCGGCTCTATACGTTGTGCCGGATCTGCGTTCTGCTTTGCCAGTTGCGATCGTACATGCCGAGGAATGACAGGGGTCTGGCTATCCGGATCGATATGCAGGTTAGCATCCAGTGAAGGGACTGCCTCTACAGGTTTTTTGAGCAGCATTCTGATGCCCAACAGCATGATGATAATTGCAATAACAATCCCGATAATGGTGGTGATTTCCATATTATACCTCCGCAGCTAAGCCGTATTCTTTTGCCTGTTCCAAATTTACTGTCACTAATTTTGAGGTTCCCGGTTCAGGCATGGTTACACCTAAAAGATCAGTCGCCATCATCATTGCAAGTTTGTTATGGGTAATATAAATAAATTGCACGTGTTCAGAAAGCTCTTTGACTAAATTACAAAAACGTCCCACATTGGCATCATCTAGCGGTGCATCGACTTCATCGAGTACACAAAAAGGTGCCGGATTTAAGCGAAAAATCGCGAATACCAGTGCCAATGCAGTTAAAGCCTTCTCCCCACCGGAGAGTAATGCCAAGGAGCTATTACGTTTACCCGGTGGTCGGGCCATCAGTTTTACACCCGATTGCCATCCATCTTCAAGACTTAAACTCGCCTCGCCCCCTTCAAATACTTTCGGGAACAGGTTTTGCAGTTCGGCATTGACTTGATCAAAAGTGTGCATAAACAGTTTGCGGGTTTCCTGATCAATACTTTTCATCGCAGCTTGTAGCTGTTCCACAGTATTTTCCAGATCCTGCATCTGGTGGCTCAGTTCCTCATAGCGTTTCGAGACTTCTTCATATTCTTCAGAAGCCGCCAGATTCACTGCACCGAGCTTATCGAACTGCGCCTGAGCTTTTTCCAGTTTCGCCTGATGGGTTTTGACATCAATAGTTAAACCGCTGATGACTTCATGATTCAGTTCTTTTAATTGTTCTGAATAATGCTGCAAATCAGATTTGGCTGCCTGCCAGGCCAGACGTTTGGCTTCCAGTGCTGTACGCAGTTTTTCATCCTGCTGCTGGAAACTGTGACGCTGTTCAGTTAATTGCTGCTGTTTGCTCTGCACCTGATTTAATTCGATCTGCCAGTCGGCCCAGGTTTTTTGCAGCTTTTCAGTGATCTGCGCCTGTTCATTAAACTGGCTCTGTAAAGCAGGCAATTCTAGCTGTACCGGATCGACAAATTTCTTGGCTTGCTCGATTTGTAGATTAATTTGTTGATACTGTTCTATTAAAAATACCTGATCTTTTTCCAGCAATTCAATCTGCTGCTGACTCTGTACGCTTTGACGGCGCAGCAGTTCCAGTTCCTGCTGCGCTTGCTGGCTAAGCTGCTGCGAGTCATCTAACTGAGTGCTCAATGCTTCCAGCTGGAATTGCAGGGTTTTATAATTTGGTAGCGCTTGTTCCAGCTTAATATTCAGAGCATGCAGATCAATTTCCAGATCGTCTTTCTGCATGGCATCTTCTTCTAGCTGCTCATCGAGTTGTTGCAGCTGATGCTGTAATTGCTGCTTATGTAATGCGAAAGCCTGAGCACTACTTTGAACTTTGGCAATATTGACATCGAGTTGTTGCAGTTGCTTTTGTGTGTGCTTGTACTGCTCACTGATCGTTTGAATCTGGGTTTTTAACTCCTTCATCCGAAGATTCAGTTCAGGCAGTTGCTCTTCAGCCTGACTAAGTTGGGTATTCAGTGCTGATAACTGAAGCTCGATTTCCTCCAGACGGATACGATGACTCAATGCGCCCTGAGCGGCTTGGCTCGATTCATCATAATCCAGCGCAATCACCCAATCAGGCCCAACCTGATAGCCATCCAGACTGAGTAGGGTCTGACCTTGCAAAAGCCCAGTTTGAAGTTTCAAGGCTTGCGCTAATGAATCTACAACTGCAACCTGCTGCCACAGTGAATACTGTGGAGATTCAATCCAGTCGGCCAGACACACCGTATTGGCAATCTGAATTTCATCTTGCACAGTATATGGCTTTAACTGACGCGCCCGATCTTCAAGAAAGTTTTCACCCTCTGCCAGAATCTGGGCAGACAGCCATTTTGCCAGAAACTTTTCGATCAGCTTTGCATGGTCTTTGCCTGCATCGTTGAGCTTAAGTACATGCATTAGCTGTAGTGCATCGGCCTTGGCATGTGGATTGGCTTTGGTCAGCAATTGACTGAGGTTTTTCTGTTCTGAATGCAGCACCTGAATTTCAGATTTTAACTGCATCAAGCACTGCTGCTGTTCTGCCTGCTCGGTCTGAACTTGAGCCAATTGATCTTGCAATACAGTGCGTTGCGCTTCACATGTGAATAGCTGCTGTTCGATCTCAGTCTTGTCTTGTTGATATTGCTCTAGCTCATCTTGTTGCGCTTGATGCTGAATCTGTATGCTCTGTTGCTGTACGGTCTGTTTTTGCTGTTCAATCCGCTCAATATTCTTGGCTAGTTGTTCACTTTGAGCCAACATTTGTAATTTACGCTGCTGCTGCTGTTCGACCTGAGTTTTGATTTGGGCAAATTGTGCCGCGACTGTTGTATGTTGTGATTTGAGATCAGCCAGATTTTGGCTCTGCGCCTGATTCTGGCCATCTTGCTGCTGCAATTGTGCTTGCTGATCTTCAGCTTGCTGCTGCAAGGTATCGAGTTGCAGTTCAATCAATTGCAAACGCTCTTTGGTCTGAGCTTTTTGCTGTTCCAGCTTGACCAGACTGGTGGAATTTTGCTCGAGCAAAGACTGTTTTTGCTGCAAGGTCATTTCCAGTTCGGCCAGTTTTTTCTCGGCCTGTTGCCATTCACTTTGCAAAGGTGTCGATTGCTGAATCAGACGCTGAAACAGTTCACTGGTACGACCTAAATCATGTTCAACCGTAGTCAGCTCGGAACGCACCAGCTTAAAATTATCTCCGAGAGTATTCATCTCCACGGTATATTCTTCTTGCAAGCGCTGGCTTTGTTCACACTGGAAAGACAGGATTTCAATCTTGATGCTGCGAATCTGTGCTTCCAGTTGCTTATATTGAATCGCGCTTTCAGCCTGACGTTTCAGGGTTTTTAACTGAGATTTCAGTTCAGAGGCAATATCTTCCAGACGCGACAGGTTTTGCGTGGTGTGATCCAGATGCAGCATGGTTTCACGGCGCCGTGCCTGATAACGCGAAACCCCGGCAGCTTCTTCAATATAGACCCGCATTTCATCCGGTTTGGCATCGACCAGACGGTTAATCATGCCCTGTTCAATAATCGCGTAAGAACGTGGCCCCAGACCGGTGCCCAGAAAAATATCGGTAATGTCACGACGCCGGCATTTACTGCCATTCAAGAAATATTCAGACTTGCCATCGCGGTTGACCTGACGGCGGACTGCCAGTTCATTATAGGCATTATAAGCGCCGCCCAGTTTGCCATAGGTATTGTCAAAGCGCAGTTCCACACTGGCCATGCCCACCGGTTTACGCTTGGCAGTTCCGGTAAAAATCACGTCCTGCATGCTGCCACCACGCAGCTGGCGCGCACTGGACTCACCCATGACCCAGCGTATGGCATCAATGACGTTAGATTTACCACACCCGTTCGGTCCCACGACTGCAGTACGATTATCTTTAAAATGTAAAGTGGTACTGTCGGCAAAAGATTTAAAGCCTGAAAGTTTTAAACTGCTTAAACGCATAATGTCCTGATTTAACGTCGTGAGCGTCTGGCCCACGCGAGTTCAATTTGTTTCATCCGTGTCAGAGATTCCAACACAAGGTTGCGTAAGTGTCGACAAAAATCTTCCATAAATAAAGCGGCCTGATGGGTTTTTCGTATCAGAATTGCTTCAGTGACCAGTTTAAATAAGTCGAAAGATTCCTGTAACTCGCGTCTGGAAATATTCAGGGTCAGGAAATAGCTACGCCGCAAGCAAGGTAACAGTTCCTGATAGTAGCGCATCAGATAGGGATTTCCGACCATCTCATGTTGCTGGGCCATGCCCTGAAAGATCAGATCATAAAACTTTTCTGTATGTCCTTGGCGAGTTTCTGCTTCTAATTGTTCTAATAATAGCTGAATGCGCTCGGCTTCATGACTCCGCCAGGTTTCAGCCATACGATGCACCATCTGCCCCAGCAATAAAGAGGTAATATCAAATAAGGCCCGCACCTGCAAGGCTGACATTTCCGAGACAATGGCACCGCGACGCGGATAAATTTCAATCAGCTGGGTGCGTTCCAGCAACAGCAGGGCTTCACGAACTGACCCTCGACTGACATCCAGCTCCGAGGCAATCCTGAGTTCCTGTATACGTTCGCCTTCGACCAATTCGCCGCGAATAATCTGTTCGCTAATGTGTTTGGCAATCTGCTCAGACAAACTGTGTGCTTGTTCTAATGGCATACCGTTCCTGTCTTTATTTTTATGGATACTGGTTCAGCCCATGATTTGGGCTATATTGCTATTAGACAGAATTTTTTCGATGAATACTGTGACATTGTCAGACAATCTTGTGTCTCTACAGCCAACTCAAGTTCATAAAAAAGGAGAATAGTGAACCATTCTCCTTAGGTGATACATCAGTTCAACCTAAAAAATTAAATCAGGCCATAAAACCTTGATAAATAAAATACAGGCCGACGGTGGTCAGTAAAGCCGCAAAACATTTTTTCAGTACCGCAGGTGAAAGTAAATGTGCCACTTTTGCACCGAGTTTGGCGGTAAAAAAACTCATCATACTGATGCCAATAAAGGCATAAATATGGATATAGCCAATCGTATTTGGTACTGTGATCTGGGCCTGTTGACCAAACCAGATAAAGCCTAGTGCGCCTGCCACGGCAATCGGCAATCCACAAGCCGCAGAGGTCGCCACGGCTTTTTGCATCACGATGCCACAGCGATTCAAAAACGGGACTGTCAGACTACCGCCACCAATCCCAAAGATCGCCGATGCCACACCAATCCCACCGCCCGCAGCGAGTTGTACCGGGGTTGAAGGCAATTTTTTATTCGGATCGACCTGAACATTGGCGCCTTTAAACATTCTAAACGCCACCCAGACTGCAAAGAACCCGATCAACAGCTGCAAGCCTTGACCAGATAAATAGTCAGCAATCCCTGCGCCCAGGAAGGAACCAATAATCAAGCCGGGTGCCAGATTACGAAATACCGACCACAACACGGCACCTCTTTGATGATGCGCCATGACAGAACTGATCGAGGTGACAATAATGGTAGCCAGAGAAGTCCCCACCGCCATGTGCATAATCACGCTGGGATCGTACTGGAGCTGGGTAAAAACAATGTACAGAATCGGCACAATAATCAAACCACCACCAACCCCAAACAGGCCAGCGGTAAATCCTGCAATTGCACCAATCAATAAATATATGATTAACTCCATAACGATATTTACCACGTTTAGATTCAAATGGATGTAGAAACTCGTGAACTGCAACAACGATTAAGCGATGCAGGCCAGCTTCCGGAAGTATTGCTCATCAAACCGATTACCACATCGACCAATGACGATGTGCGGGAATTGGCAACCAAGGGGGTACAGCAGGTTCTGGTCTGCAGCCATGTGCAGACCCAAGGCCGTGGACAGCGCCAGCGTCAGTGGATTTCACCTGAAGGGAATATCTATTTAAGCACATTGCTGCATACACAAAAACCCATCGATGGCCGTTTGGCTCTGGAAATTGCGTTAAATATCCTGCAAATGCCCAGTCTACAAGGGCTGGACTTGCAAGTAAAATGGCCGAATGACCTGTATAGCGTCAAAGGCAAATGGGGCGGCATTCTGGTGGAACCGATTTCACCTACGCAGGTGGTGGTCGGGGTCGGGATCAACCTCAGCCCAATGTCTGCTGAGGTTCCCGAGCAGCAAGTGACCTCATTGAATGAGTTGGGCCTGCATCCGGGTTCACGCATTCAGCTGATTGCAGAACTGTATCTGGCGATTCAGCAAGCCGGACAATGGTTTAGTTATGGCAGCCAGAATCTGTCTGGTCGTTTCAATCGACATGCCGCTTTTATCCAAGAGAGGGTTGAATTTACCGATCTGCAAGGGCAATATTCAGGAAAATTTCTGGGTATTCAGGATGATGGCGCGGTTAAAATCGTGACTGAAACAGGTGTCCACATCTTTTACCAAGGTCAATTACGGCTCAAAAATAATCCTTGAACAGGCATAATCCA
The DNA here is from genome assembly GCF_013418355.1 of Acinetobacter sp. YH12151. Lineage (NCBI taxonomy): Bacteria > Pseudomonadati > Pseudomonadota > Gammaproteobacteria > Moraxellales > Moraxellaceae > Acinetobacter > Acinetobacter sp. YH12151. The sequence goes on from NZ_VPCG01000007.1 coordinate 65,410, forward strand.
TGAAGAAACTATGGCTAGATATTGGAAATACCCGACTCAAATACTGGATTACCGAACAAGATCAGATCATTGAACATGCAGCGGAATTACATTTACAATCCCCTGCCGATTTGTTACTTGGCCTGATCCAGCACTTTAAAACGCTGGATCTGGATCAGGTCGGATTGTCTTCGGTTCAGGACAAAACCAATAATGAGCGCATTCTCAGTATATTAGATGGTCTGCATATTCCAGTGATTTTTGCTCAGGTGCAGGCCCAATATGCTGGCCTGATTTGTGGCTATGATGAACCGGCACAACTGGGGATTGACCGCTGGCTACAGGTACTTGCTGTCGCGACCCAGCCTCATGAGAATTATTGTGTGATTAGTTGTGGTACAGCGCTGACCATTGACCTGATTCAAGGACAACAACATTTAGGCGGTTTTATTCTGCCAAATTTATATTTACAACGTGATGCACTGATTCAGAATACCAAAGGTATTAAAATTCCGGATGCCGCATTTTCTGAGCTCAATCCCGGACGCAATACCATCGATGCAGTACATCATGGCATTCTGCTCGGTCTGCTCAGCACCATTGAAAAAGTGCTGCATGATTTTCCGGCACAGCTGGTACTAACCGGTGGAGATGCTCCACTGTTTGCCCAACATCTTGAGCCGTATCAGCCGAGGATTGAACCTGATCTTCTGCTTAAAGGTTTGCAGCATTTTGCGGCTCATTTGCCAGACACAGTTTCATGATTTCGAGCAATTGAGGAAATTCGGTAAATCCATCACATTTGTTAAAATGTCCGGCTTTTTTAATCTCAAAAATTTGAGCATTTAAGCTGTGGGCCAGGCGCAGGGAAACCGGTGCAGGTACAAAAGGATCATTACTGGAGATCAGCATGACCGCGCGTTTATAGCTATACGGCAGGTTGTTCAGATCCAGTCGTGTCGCCTGCAGCATTTTATTCAGTTCCGACCAGGCCACCAGCGGTGTATCGAAAGCTGAAACCAGAATGACCCCGCCGGTCTTGCGGTGCTGCTGGAGATAATGTTGCTGTAAAAAACTTAAAACACTGAGTCCACTCAGGCCATGGGCAACTAAAAACGTATGCTCATCCAGATGTGGAATATGCAGTTTCAGATTTTGCTGCCATTCTTCTAGGTCAGGCTGAAAAGGATTGGCCAGCATAATCCGTTTTGAATCAACACCGACATTTTTGAGTTGGCGACTCAGCCACGGATACCAATGGTCATTTGAGGTGGCCTGATAATCAGGCACGATATAGACTTTGTTGATTATATTTTTCATCGTGTTTTACTTATTATAATTGAGCACAAAGTGCTTTGACAAAAACTACTATTAAACAGTCTGAAGATGAAATTCAAGTAACTTTTTGCATCCCATCTCAGACTCAATTTACAAATTGAACGAATCCAACAACCTGCTTAAGATTCAGCTTTAATCAGATAAGGCTCAATCACTTTCCAGAGTTCTGGCAGATCGGTACAGCCTTCTGAATCGATAAAATGTCCCTGATGCTTGGCACTCACCACAATCGCATCCAGACTGTCTGCCTGTTCCAGGCTAAATTCAGGCTCCACCCGATCATCGCCTTCAGAATAAATCACCACCCGTTCTGCCACCTGCTGTTTAAGCAGATCAAAATCGATCTCAGCGGCATCAATAAATGGGTTTACTTCATCTAAACGACCCAAGCGGCCATTAAATCCTGCGATCAATACCAATTGCTGAATCTTTTGCTGTTTTAATTCTCTGGATAAGTAATGCAATACAGCCACAGTTCCCAGGCTATGCCCGATAAAAATACTGTCTTCATCAATCCCCTCAATCTGCTCACGCATTTGCTGGTCCCACACCTCCAGCTTGGGTGTGGTCGATGGGTCAAGTCGCAGTACTTTTAAGCTGACATTTTCCTGTTGGGCTTTTTCCTGAATCCATGGAAACCAGTTTTCTTCAGGGCTTGCAGTATAACCATGGACGATGATCACTTGAGCCATTTTAAATTTCTCTTTGTTTTGTGCTGATGTTCCTGAGTCTGCCTGATTGGATTTTTATTTTGGGTAAGTAAATGTTGTTTTGTTTAAACCGGTTTTCTGATTGATACATAATAAAAAAGGCGCATTTCGCGCCTTTTTTAAATCAGAATCTTATTTCTTGTCATTGCCGCCGAACAGTGGACCCATGCCACCGCCGCCGCCAAACTGTTTCTGCAAACCACCGAGTGATTTCATCATTTTTGCCATACCTGACGGATTGGCAAATTTCTTCATCATCTTGGCCATTTGCGCATGTTGTTTAATCAACTTGTTGACTTCCGCCACTTCCATACCACAACCTGCTGCGATACGTTTTTTACGGCTTGGGTTCATCAAGTCTGGATTACGGCGCTCTTTGATGGTCATCGACTGGATAATCGCTTCCATTTTCTTGACCTGCTTTTCAGGATTGGCCTGGGCCAACGCATCTTGCAGACCGGCATTGCTCATGCCAGGAAGTTTGTCCAAGAAGCCCATCATGCCGCCCATCTTGTTCATCTGCTCAAACTGCATCAGCATATCTTCAAAGTTGAAGCTGCCGCCTTTTTGCAGTTTTTTCGCCATTTTTTCGGCTTTTTCTTTGTCGACCTTGCGCTCAAGTTCTTCGACCAAAGAAAGGACGTCACCCATACCCAAAATACGCTGCGCGATACGTTCAGGATGGAATGGCTCCAAGGCATCAAGCTTTTCGCCCATACCCAAGAATTTGATTGGCTTACCGGTAATGGCACGCACAGACAGTGCCGCACCACCGCGTGCATCACCATCGGTTTTGGTCAGGATCACACCGGTTAAAGGCAAGGCATCGTTGAATGCTTTGGCAGTATTTGCTGCATCCTGACCGGTCATGGCATCGACCACGAACAGGGTTTCAGTCGGGTTAATCGCTGCATGCAGCTCTTTGATTTCACCCATCATGTCATCATCGATATGCAAACGACCTGCCGTATCGACAATCAGCACATCAGCAAACTGGATTTTTGCCTGTTCAATTGCACGTTTTGCAATATCAATTGGGCGTTCATCTGCGTGAGATTCTAAGAAAATCGCACCTACTTCGCCTGCAACCGTTTGTAGCTGTTTGATCGCTGCTGGACGGTATACGTCAGCAGATACCATCGCGACTTTTTTCTTTTGACGTTCTTGTAAGAAGCGTGCAAGTTTCGCTGCGGTTGTTGTTTTACCCGCACCTTGTAGACCTGCCAGCAGGACAACAACAGGTGGTTTTGCAGCGAGGTCGAGGCTTTCATTGGCCTCGCCCATCATTTTGGTCAATTCGTCATGAACGATTTTGACAAAAGCCTGCCCAGGAGATAACTGAGTCATCACTTCCTGGCCCAATGCTTCTTCCTTAACTTTCGCGATGAATTCACGAGTTACAGGTAACGCAACATCGGCCTCAAGAAGCGCCATACGCACTTCACGTAACGTATCTTTAATATTGTCTTCGGTTAGCTGCCCTGAGCCAGTAACATTTCTTAAACTCTGCGTGAGTCGTTCTGTTAAGGTATCAAACATTGCAAAATCCGCTTAAAATAGCCATGAGCAAAAAATTGTTTCTTAAAATAGAAAATTTATGCATAGAATGCTATAGGATACTGTAGTTCGCAGCGAATTTATATAAATGAATATTCATCACCCTTAAAAAGGTTTGACATGGTTAGCCTCCCCTTGGTTTATACGATCTTAGCATTAGTCGCTTATACCGCTTCCTTCTGGTATCTGTTCATTCATTTAATGTCTAAACGTGCTCCTAATCAATGGTTTGTCTCGCTAACTGCACTGCTTGGACTGGGCCTGCATGCGCTGGTCTTATATGGTGATATGCACACCCCGCTGGGCATCAATTATGATGTCTTTGCCCTGTTTTCCTTTACTTCGGGCTTGATGCTGTTACTCAGTATTATTTACAGTACATATCGTCCAATTATCGCCTTGAATCTGATTGGTATTCCGGTGGCTGCCACGGGTCTAATTCTCGGCTTTGTCTTTACCCAGCCGGCTAAAATCATTAGCCAAAATTCTCTGGGCCTGGACATTCATATTATTTTGTCTTTGTCTGCCTATGCCGTATTGCTGATGGCGACCATTCAGGCCGTGATCTTGCGACTTCAGGATCGCGAGCTGAAAAAGAAGCAAAAACGCCGGGTTTGGGTCAGTTTATTACCCTCTTATCAGGACATGGAATCACTGCTGTTTGACATGCTGATGACCGGTTTTGTTTTACTTACCCTCGCTCTGGGCTTTGGCTTTTTTACCATCGACAATTTCTTTGCTCAGCATCTGGCACATAAAACTGCATTCAGTATTATTTCCTGGCTGGTTTACGGTTCACTATTAATCGGACACTGGAAGTTTGGCTGGCGTGGCCAGAAAGCCGTGCGCTTTACCCTGCTCGGTTTTGGCTTGCTGGCACTGGGTTTTATTGGATCTAAATTTGTGCTGGAAATGATTCTAGGGCGATAATTCTGAGCCTTGAAATATTCAATTCATTGTTCAATAAACAGGCTTTAGCTTGAATATTCTTTAAACGGTGATACGCCCCGCACGCACCGACAATGGCCAGCGAATCACTCTAGGCAATTCTGGATCTTCCCATTCTGGCAATAAGGCATCTGCCAGTACATTCAGTGGATTATGTCCGAGTGCTTGAGTTGCTGCTTTCACGGCTGACCAGGTACTCATATAAACAATCAGCTGATAAAAATTCCACTCCACCTCAAGCATAAGTGGTGAAATTGAAATTTCCTGAAATGGAAATGGTAGATTTTTATATCCTTCATCTACATGGCGACCATTCAGGCCGTGATCTTGCGGCTTCAGGATCGTGAGCTCAAAAAGAAGCAAAAACGCCGGGTCTGGGTCAGTTTATTACCTTCTTATCAGGACATGGAATCATTGCTCTTTGATATGCTGATGACCGGTTTTGTTTTACTTACGCTCGCTTTAAGCTTTGGCTTTTTCACCATCGATAATTTCTTCGCCCAACATCTGGCACATAAAACTGCGTTCAGTATTATTTCCTGGCTGGTTTACGGTTCACTATTAATCGGACACTGGAAGTTTGGCTGGCGTGGCCAGAAAGCCGTGCGCTTTACACTTTTAGGTTTTGGTCTGCTGGCACTGGGTTTTATTGGTTCTAAATTCGTGCTGGAAATGATTTTGGTACGTTAACATACGCTAACCTAAAGCCCACACTACGTTTGAGTGCCGTCATCAAAATGTCATATTCAAAAATTATGGTTAAAGTGCATTAAAAATACACCAAGGATCATGATGATAAAATTACTTTCAGGTTTAGCACTACTTTGTTTATCCAGCGCAAGTTTCGCAGATTATCACTGTCACGGTAGCATTAAAGATCGCACGATTGATGACAATGTCAGTATCAGCCAAAACTGTCAGATTGATAATGCCACCATTAAAGGCAATGTCATGTTGTATCAGGGTGCTCAAGCAGTAATTTCAAATACTGCGATTGATGGCAATCTGGAATCGAAAGGACGTTTTAGCTCGGTTCTGGCACAACATAATCGGATTGACGGCAATATCCAGCTAGAAGGCGGTCAGACGATTCAGCTCACTGCCAATCAGGTAGAGGGTGACATCCAGCTGAAAAAGAATACCCAAAAAATTACTGTAAATGACAATGTGGTTGACGGTAATTTGCAATGCGAATCCAACCGCATTCAACCGATCGGTGGCAATAACCGGGTCAATGGTGACAAAGAAGGTCAATGTCGCCGTTTATAATTTTTATAAATGAAATAAAAAACTTGGCTGATACAATCATCAGCCAAGTGCTAAATTAATGATTCTTTTTAATTTGATATTCCGCATCAAAGGCCTGATAGTTCAGGCGATCTGCTGAATCTTCAGACAACGGTTCAACTTCCTGCATCGAGGACAAGCAGCGCTCTGTCAGCTGAATATATTCCTGCGTCCCTTTGCTTTTCCAGGAAATTTCTTTGGCATCCAGAGGACGAATGACCCGCGCCGGACTACCGAGCACCAGTGAATTTTCCGGAATTTGAGCTTTGGCTTTAACCGTGCTATTAGCACCGATAATGGTATTTTCACCAATTTCGGCTTCATCCAGAATCACGCTGTTCATGCCGACCAGTACATTTTTTCGAATGATACAACCATGTAAAATCGCGCCATGTCCGATATGGCCATATTCTTCGACTAGCGTGACGCTACCGGGAAAGCCATGAATGGTACAGGAATCCTGAACATTGGCATTTTTCTGGATATGAATCCCGCCAAAGTCGGCTCTTAAAGTAGCAAAAGGCCCGATATATACACCTTCTTCAATCACCACATCCCCGATCAGAACGGCTTGCGGATGCACATAAGCACGAGGGCTGACCACAGGAATCACACCATCGATAGCATAACACGGCATTATTTTATTCCTTTAAAAATGCAGAATTAGATTAGCTGACGGCTTCCAATCGCAAACCGCCAAAGCGTTTATAAAATTGTGGATGTACCGGCGGCATCGAACCTTCCGAAGTTCGGGCGATCTCCATAAAGAACTCATCACCTGCCGCAACCACGGTTTGATATAAATTACTGCTCAGATTACGGGCATTCAGGGAAAGCCAGTTGGATGGCAATAATTCAAAAGGCAGATTCGGATCTTTTAATAAAATCCGGCGGAATTGATGAATCAGCAAAATTCGCAACTGAAAAGCCTGAACCGAATCCAGTTCATCTTCCTGTTCCACCAGATGAAAGAATTCCCGGAAATCCGCAATGAATTTTTCATAACGCTGATGCAGTTCCTGCACCGGCCAATTGGTGGCCACCATGCGTTTCACGGTTGGATAGGATTCCTGCCAAAGTTGCAAGGTTTCAGCTTTGAACACCACCACCTGATCGGTCATTTTCAGATTCAGCAGCAGGTTTTGCAGTTTCTGATGATCACAGCCCGGATAGGCCATGACATTGGTGGCGATATTGGCAAAGCCCAGCCATTCCAGTTCTTTTTTCAGAATCAGTTTATTGTCCAGTTCCACTGAACTGAGCAGCACCAGATCCCATTTCTGATCCCATTCCTGATGGCTAAAACTGTAAATCTTTTGGTCAGCCATAATAAAACGCTGGCGGCTGCTTTCGGTGACACGGTAATAACTGGTGCGGCCAATTTTCTCCGAGAACAGCCAGCCATTTTGTACCAGACGAAATACAGCAGTTCTTACTGAACGTTCATTAAAGCCGAAGACATCCATGAGCTGGATCAGGCTGGCCAGACTGATAATGCCACCGCGATGAAAAATACAGTCACCGAAGATGGTCATGATTAATGAGGTTCCGCTGAGTGCTTCATTTTGAATAAAGTCATCAATGATTTGTTTTAATTTCGGATTCATTACGCTTAACTTTACCTTGTAGAAACTGGATGATAGACCATTTAGTCATCATCCAGTAGGACTTCATGCAGACTTGCGGATATCGAAAACGCGCTGTGCCTTGCCTTCAGAACGTGGCAGACTGCCTTCTGGCAAAACTTCGACACTGACACTGATACCAACCATGGTTTTAATCTGGCTTTTTAGCTGAGTTGCCAGCTGGTGCGCCATAATATCACTGCTATCTTTACGCATTTCGGTACGGATATGCAATGTATCCAGATGTCCCTGTTTGCAAATCTGGATTTGGTAGTTCGGAATCAGTTGCTGGATCTGTAAAATCTGCTCTTCAATCTGCGATGGGAAGACATTGACACCACGGATAATCATCATGTCATCACTACGGCCCACAATCTTGTCCATACGGCGCATGGTACGTGCCGTGCCTGGCAATAAACGGGTCAGATCGCGGGTACGGTAACGGATTACCGGCATGCCTTCTTTGGTAATAGTGGTAAATACCAGTTCACCTAGCTCACCGTCTGCCAGCACTTCGCCAGTTTCAGGATGAATGATTTCAGGATAAAAATGATCTTCCCAAATGGTTGGGCCATCTTTGGATTCGAGACATTCCATTGCAACACCTGGCCCCATCACTTCAGACAGACCATAAATATCCAGCGCATCAATGCCTAGACGCTCTTCAATTTCCTTACGCATTTCATTGGTCCATGGTTCTGCACCAAATACACCGGTTTTAATCGAACAGTTTTTGGCTGTGCCAAATTTCTTCTCAAGCGCTTCAATAATATTCAGGCAGTAAGATGGTGTAACCATCAATGCTGTCGGTTTAAAGTCATGGATTAGTTGCGCCTGTTTATCGGTTTGTCCGCCAGACATTGGGATCACGGTTGCACCCAAACGCTCAACGCCATAATGCGCACCTAGACCACCAGTAAACAGGCCATAACCATAAGACACCTGAATGATATCTTTACTGCTCAAGCCGGCTGCGCGTAATGAACGTGCCACCACGTCTGACCAGACATTAATATCATTCTGGGTATAACCGACCACGGTCGGCTGACCGGTGGTGCCAGAAGAGGCGTGCACACGTACAATCTGTTCCTGTGGTACAGCGAACATGCCAAACGGATAGTTATCGCGTAAATCCTGTTTGGTGGTAAACGGGAATTTGGCCAGGTCTTCCAGAGAATTAAAATCATCCGGATGCACACCCGCATCATCAAATTTCTTTTTATAAACAGGGCTATTCTGATAGGCATGCTGCAGGGTCTTTTTCATCCGCTGTAGCTGGACACTGCGTAACTCATCAACCGATACTTTTTCAATTTTTTCCATTGCATTGTTATTCATATTCTTACTCCTGACGCAGTCTTCCTGACCACGGTTTAATTCATTGATTGAATGATGTGTTTAATCCATATTTTCTAAAACCAGTGCAACACCTTGACCGACACCGACACACATGGTGCACAGTGCATATTTTCCTTGACGGCGTTTCAGTTCATGCATAGCGGTAATCACCAGACGGGTACCACTCATACCCAGTGGATGACCCAAAGCGATAGCACCGCCATTCGGGTTGATTCTGGAATCATCGTCTTGCAAGCCAAGTTCACGAATCACGGCCAGCGACTGTGCTGCGAATGCTTCATTCAGCTCAATCACATCCATCTGTTCCAGACTCAGGCCAGTCTGTTTCAGCACTTTATGTACTGCTGGCACCGGGCCAATACCCATATATTTAGCTTCAACACCGGCGCTGGCCATCCCGATCACTTTGGCTTTCGGGCTCAAACCATACTGCTCGGCAAACTGCTGATTGCCCAGCAATACGCAAGCTGCACCGTCATTGACACCCGAAGCATTGCCGGCAGTGACTGAACCGCCTTCTTTACGAAATGGGGTTTTTAAGGCTGCCAGATTGTCCAGCGTCGTCTCTACACGCGGGTGCTCATCTTGGGAAATAGTGAGGGTGGTTTTCTTCGGACCTTTGACCTCTACCGGCAGAATTTCTTCGGCAAAAATACCCTTCTGCTGCGCTACTGCAGTTTTCTGCTGGCTGTGATAGGCAAACAGATCCTGGTCTGCACGGCTGATCTGATATTTTTCAGCGACGTTTTCGGCCGTTTCCGGCATGCTGTCGACGCCAAACTGCGCTTTAAATTTTGGGTTGATAAAACGCCAGCCAATCGTCGTGTCATAAATTTCAGGGGTCCGGCTAAAGGCAGTCGTAGGTTTGGATTGCACAAAAGGCGCACGGCTCATGGATTCTACACCACCGGCCAGAATAAACTGTGCTTCACCCGATTTGATGGCACGTGCGGCAAGTCCAATCGCATCCAGACCTGAGGCACATAAACGGTTTACGGTGAGTGCTGGAACAGATTCAGGCAACCCTGCGAGTAAAGCAGCCATACGCGCCACGTTACGGTTATCTTCACCGGCCTGATTGGCACAGCCCAAGATCACTTCATCCAGTTCTGCCCATGGCAAGGTAGGATGCTGATCTTTCAAATATTGAATCGGTAGCGCTGCCAGATCATCGGCACGAATGCTGCTCAGTCCACCAGCATAGCGTCCGATCGGGGTGCGAATTCCATCAAAAATATAAACCTGTTCCATGATTCTTCCTTTTAGCCAGCCACGCGTAATGGGTGCTGCTGAGTTTCCTGTGCATGTCCCTGCACCGCTTTCTTTGCTAAATATATACTAGTTCTATAGCGATCTTCACCATAAATACGATACATATTTTCTAAAATTTGTAAAATTGTGTAATATCCGATTCTGTCTGCCCACTCAAATGGACCACAAGGATAATTCACACCATATTTCATAGCAGAATCAATATCTTGCTCTGATGCAATAGCATGCAATACTGCTTCACAGGCTTCATTCACCAACATGGCAATACTACGTATAACATAAAGACCTGGATGATCCTTAGACCAAATAGGTATCATATCCATACCTATAAGGAATAGCTCCACTGCCTGGCGCTGTTCTTCACTACAAGCGGGTGATGCAACTACCGGAATCGCTTGAGCATTGGCCCAATCTGCATGCCAGTCCATCAACACCACAGGCTCATGCTGATAAGCCAGTTCAACCGACTCGCCGAGCGATAATCGCAGGGAAAGATCACCAATCAGGATTTCATTCTGTTCTGCCGCCTGAAAACTCAGCTCTACATGAGAGGCCTGTTTTAAACGTTCAATCAGGGCTAAGGAATGTAGCCATTCACCTTTTACCGTGACTTTGAGCTTATTCAGCGACTTGGCATAACACACTGGCAATTCATATACAGGCGCAGGCTTGGACTGCGTGTAATCATAAAAACCCTGACCGGACTTGCGGCCATAACAGCCCGCATCGACCAGCTCTTTTTGAATCAAGGATGGGCGGTAGCGTGGCTCATAGAAAAACTCCTGATAGACACTTTGCGTGACCGAGAAATTTACATCCTGTCCAATCAGGTCTGTGAGTTCACACGGTCCCATGGCAAAATGGCCACATTCGCGCATGATGTAATCGAGCTGTTCCGGTGTGCTGGCATTTTCCTGTAAGGCGCGAAAGGCTTCGGCATAATACGGTCGTGCAACACGATTGACGATAAAACCGGGAGTCGATTTGGCCCGTACCGGAACTTTGTTCCAAGATGCCATCAGGGCAAATACTGCATCGGCCAGGACTGCTGAAGTTTTCAGTCCGCGGATAATCTCGACCAGCTTCATGACTGGTGCCGGATTAAAGAAATGCAGCCCAATCACCCGTTCCGGATTCGGAATCGCCGAGGCAATTGCAGTAATGGAAATCGAGGAAGTATTGGAAGCAAAAATTGTCTGTTCCGGGCAAATGGCAGCCAGTTGTTGAAACAGGTTTTGTTTCACTTCTTTCTTCTCGACAATGGCTTCAATAATCAAGCCCGCATCAGCAAGCTGCTGAATATCCTCTGCCACGATTAGATTGGCGAAGGTACTCTCCAGCAATTGCTGGGTCATTTTGCCATTCTGTACCCGCTTGCCAAGCTGCGCCTTTAAAGCAGTCAAGGCACTCTGAACTTTGCTGCGATCGAGGTCAAACACATAGGTCGGATGCCCGTGCATGGCGGCCAGTTGCGCAATGCCAATCCCCATGGTTCCAGCACCGACCACAGCAACTTTGACTTGCTCTAAATTGATCTGTTGCATGATTTAGCATCCTTTATATTCAGGGGTACGCTTCTGCATAAAGGCTTGTACACCTTCTTTATAATCGCTTGAACGTCCAGCCAAACGTTGCAGGTCACGTTCCAGAATGAGCTGCTCATCCAGATTATTGTCGGCTGCGGCATGAATGGCTTTTTTGATCAGGGACAGACCATAGGTCGGTTGCTGAGCCAGATGCTCCGCCAATTTTTTCGCTTCTGCTTGCAGTTGCTCATCTTCAACCACCTGCCAGATCATGCCCAGTTGTACTGCACGCTCAGCCGGAATTTTATCGCCGAGCATCGCTAGGCCCATCGCCTGAGCACGGCCGACCAGACGCGGTAGGAACCAGGTACCGCCTGAATCTGGCACCAAGCCAAGACGGCAAAAAGCCTGAATAAAGGAAGCCGATTTTGCTGCCACCACAATGTCACAAGCTAGGGCAATATTGGCACCTGCCCCTGCTGCCACGCCATTCACCGCACAAATCACCGGTTTTGGCATTTCAGTAATTAGCTTAATCAAAGGGTTGTAGTATTTTTCAATCGACAGGCCTAAGTCCGGTGCATCGGCATTCGGATCGACCACACGGTCATTCAGATCCTGACCGGCACAGAAACCACGGCCTTCAGCTGAAATCACCACGGCACGAATCTGGCTGTCTTTGGCCCAAGCCTTGATGACCTTCGAAACTTCCTGATGCATGGTTTCATTAAAGCTGTTGAGCTGTTTTGGACGGTTAAAGGTCAGGTAGCCCACTGCATTTTTTTCTTCGACAATAATTGTTTGATAATCCATTACACACCTCTAAATTCTGGTTTTCTTTTTTCTAAAAATGCATTGATGCCTTCCTGGCGATCTTGGGTCGCCGCCAGCCAGACAAAATGTTGACGCTCGAGCTTCAATCCCTGACTTAAAGTCACTTCATAGATCGACTTTAAAGATTGCTTGATGGCACGAATAGCCAGCGGTGCCTGCTTGGCAATTTTTTCTGCCAGTTCCAGTGCGTATTGCACGGTCAGTCCTGCCGGACAAACCTGACTGCTAATGCCATGTTGCAATGCGGTCTGTGCCGAAATCATTTCGCCGGTCATGGCCCAGCGCATTGTTAATTGCTGACCGACCAAACGGGCCAGACGCTGTGTTCCACCGGCACCCGGCAACATGCCCAAACTGATTTCAGGCAAGGCAAACTGGGCATTTTCTCCAGTCAGCACCATGTCACCATGCAAGGCCAACTCGAAACCTGCACCAAGAGCATAACCATTCACCGCCATGATTAAAGGTTTGGAAAATTCATCAATTTTTTTCCACAGCAGTGGCCGCTGATCCTGCTGGATGCTGACCACATCTAACTGCGCCAATTCATTTAAATCAGCACCGGCAGCAAAGCATTGCGTATTTCCGGTAATGACCACGGCTTTCACAGCAGCATCTGTTTCCAGGTTCTGCAAACAGGCTGCAATACCTTGCAAGGTCGCATTATTTAGGGCATTGCGCTTTTCCGGGCGATTCAGCTCAATCAGGACTACGCCGGGTTTTGGTGAGCTGGTTTTAATGTAAGTCATCCTTGAACTCCTGCTGTGCTCAGTGCTGTAAATTCAGCTGTTATTCATCAAAACTGAGTCGGACATTGGCTGTGGTTGGACGTGCCTGACAACTGAGCACATAGCCTTTCTGGATTTCATCTTCTTCCAGACTGTAATTCACCGCCATTTCAACCTGGCCCTCTAACACCTTACATTTACAGGTGGCACAAACACCGCCCTTACAGGCATAAGGCAGATCGGCTCCGGCACGTAGCGCAGCATCTAAAATACTGTCATCCTGTTTGGAGACTTCAACAATCAGCTCGCGACCATCGAGGATAATATTGACACGTTCTTCACTGCGGCTTTCCATCTGCTGGGCGGTTGCTTTCGGTGCAGTACCCGTATTGAAGCGTTCAGTATGAATCTTGCTGCGCTGAATGCCCCAAGTCGGTAATACCTTTTCGACCGCTGCCATCATTTCTTCCGGACCACAGGCAAAACAGTGATCGGTGTCTGCTGAAATCAGATTGGCCTGAAACAGCTGCTGCAATTTGTCCGCATTGATACGACCGTTAAAGATGTCACTATCATTCAGTTCACGTGAAAAAATATTCACCAGTTGCAGACGTTCCTTAAAACGGTCTTTCAGGTCCATGATCTGTTCAGAGAACATGGTCTGTTTCCAGGAACGGTTGCCATACACCAGGGTGAATGTTGCGTCCGCTTGACGGTTTAGCACCGACTTTACAATCGATAAAATTGGCGTAATGCCACTGCCTGCTGCAAACCCTAGATAATTCTGGCCACCGGCCTTGGCTGCTTTCTGAAAGAACACCCCTTGCGGTGGCATGACTTCCAGTACATCGCCCGCTTTGAGATGCGCATTGGCCCAGGTTGAAAACTGACCCTGATCAATTTTTTTAATCGCAATACTCATGTCTTCCTGAGTATCACTACAAATCGAATAGCAACGGCGCAGCTCGCCGTCATCGGTTAAATGACGAATGGTGAGGTGCTGACCCGGCTGATATTGGAAAGCATCCAACTGCTCAGGTGCGAGATCAAAGGCAATGCAGATCGCCTGCTCGGTTTGTGGCTGAATCGATTTAATGGTTAATGGTATAAATTGGCTCATGGCAAAATCCTTCTTTTAGGTGGCGGTGTTCAGGCTTGTTATTGGTTTACCCTGCCCACCGCGCAATCGTTACAATTAAATACATTTGAAATAGTCAAAAGTTTCTAAGCAGTCCCGACATTGATATAAAGCTTTACAGGCGGTCGAACCAAATTCACTTAATAATTTGCTGTTATGACTTAAGCACTGTGGACAGGTAATGCCATCTGTTAAAGCGACATGCGTGCCGCAGCTATGTGACTGGCCTTGCGGCGGGGCAATACCATACTGCTGTAATTTGTGTTTGCCCGATTCACTCATCCAGTCCGTGGTCCAAGCTTCAGACAGATCGACAATCACTTTGACTGGCGTCAAACCGTTCGCCTCGAAAGCCTGGGTAATTTCTGCTTTTAATAAATCCGTGGCCGGACAGCCGCTATAGGTCGGCGTGAGTCGCACCACAATTTCATCCTGCTGATTCAGCTCGACGCCACGAATCATGCCCAGATCAATCACCGATAATACTGGAATCTCTGGATCAGAAACCTGCTGCAAAACGTCCCAACATTGATCTTCTACGTGTCGAATCAGATTCATGCGACTCACTCCCTGTGATTGTGCCGAATTACCAGTTCATGTTTGGATATGAGCGCTGCATATATTGCAGTTCGGCCAAAACAAAACCGAGATGCTCTGTATGTAAACCCTGTTTAGCCCCACTCCGATAAGCACCCAGCTCTGGTAGGGTGAGTTCAAATCGAGTTAACTCGGCTGTAATTGTTTCCAGCCACTGGACTTTTAAGTTTTCAATATTCGGAATTACACCGGTATCGACTAGTTGTTTTTCAGCTGCCGTCAGGACAAAAAGCTCTTCGGTAAAACGCCATAACTGGTTTAAACCTTGCTGGGTTTTCTCGTGGGCTTCTGCTGTACCTAAACTTAGGCGCTCCATCCAGGTGGTTGAAAAACGCTGGTGATATTTCACTTCTTTCAGCGACTTCACTGCAAAGGCAGCCAACTCCGGATGCTGACTTTGACTTAAGGCGCTAAACAATAAAGCATGATAGTGATCCATCAACCACTGGCGTACCAAGGTCTGGGCAAAGTCACCATTTGGCTGTTCGCACAGCAGCAAATTACGGTATTCACGTTCGGTGCGGAAATATGCCAGTTTGTCTTCATCACGGCCCTGTCCTTCCACTTCACCGGCCAGACTGAGGGCAGTACGTGCCTGACCCAATAAATCCAGTCCGATATTGGCCAAGGCAATATCCAGTTCCAGTTCAGGGGCATGGCCACACCATTCTGCCAAACGATGCGACAACACCAGTTGACTGTCGCCCACATGTAAAAGAAATTCTGCCAATACTTGATTTGTCATAATCTTCACCTTTCCCTTTACATGTGCTCGATGCCAGCTGGAATGTTATAAAAGGTTGGATGGCGATAGACCTTGTCCAAAGCCGGTTCAAAAAATTCTGCTTTTTCATCTGGCTGGGAAGAGGTAATCAATTCAGATTTCACCACCCAGATACTGATCCCTTCATTGCGGCGGGTATACACATCGCGGGCATTTTGTAGTGCGACCTCCTCATCTGGCGCACGCAGGCTGCCAACATGACGGTGACTCAGACCCTGTTTACTACGCACAAACACTTCATAAAGTGACCAGTTGTTTTTGTTATTCATGAGCAAATTTCCCTATATTGATCAAACTGTTTTAAGCAACTTTTTGTGCTGCTGACTGTTGCTGCTGTTTTTGCGCATAGACTGCTGCTGAATCACGTACCCACTTACCGCCTTCCCAAGCTTTGCGGCGTGCTTCAATACGCTCATGGTTACACGGTCCCTTGCCTGCAAGAATCGCAAAGAACTCATCCCAATTGATTTCACCAAATTCATAATGTCCGGTTGCTTCATTGAATTTAAGGTCTGGATCGGGAACGGTTAAACCCAGCTGCAAGACTTGCGATACAGTGTTATCGACAAATTTCTGACGTAAATCATCGTTGCTGAATAATTTAATTTTCCACTGCATGCTTTGTGCACTATTCGGTGAATTATCATCACTTGGACCAAACATCATCAGTGCCGGCCACCAGAAACGGTTCACCGCATCCTGTGCCATCTGCTTTTGTTCCGGCGTACCATTGGCCAATTCCATCATGGCTTCAAAGCCCTGACGCTGATGAAAACTCTCTTCCTTACAAACGCGCACCATGGCACGGGCATAAGGACCGTAAGACGTACGGCACAGCGCAACCTGATTGACAATAGCCGCACCATCCACCAGCCAGCCAATCGCTGCAACATCGGCCCAGCTCAGGGTTGGATAGTTAAAAATTGAAGAATATTTCATGCGACCGGCAATCAGTTTATCCATCATGTCGTCACGATCCGCACCCAGGGTTTCTGCAGCACTGTACAGATACAAAGCATGACCGGCTTCATCCTGGACTTTCGCCATCAGCACGGCTTTACGTTTCAAGGTCGGTGCACGGGTAATCCAGTTGCCTTCCGGCAACATGCCCACCACTTCAGAGTGCGCGTGCTGACCGATCTGACGAATCAAAGTCTTACGATAAGCATCTGGCATCCAGTCCTTCGGCTCTATGGAAATATCCTTTTCAATCTTTTGATCAAAGATTTGTTGTTGATTATTCATTGTTCCCTCACTTATCCCAAGTGTTGATACATTCAAATTAAAACGATACGTAATTAAAATCAATATATATTTATTTGTATCATTTAATTTTTATGGCTTATTTTAAATAAATAATTGTTTTATATGATTAATTACTTTTAATTTTATTGTTAACTATTTTTAAACACAGATTTATGATTGACTTTTTTGCTTTTTAACGACAAATTATGAAACATCAAAATTAAAATACATCTCAAAACGTATCATAAATGGAGTTTTTACCATGTTAGAGTTAGACAGCAACTCAAGCACAATGGATTATCAAGATACTGAATCAACTCATAATCCTATTGCCATCAAAAGCTTAGCTTCACTGGTGTACGGCCAGGAATACACAGCGCAAGCCGATTTACGTACGGTTTATCATGCCATTAGCGGTGAAGCGGTTTATCAGGTCGGCAGTCAGGGCATCGATACCCAAGCTGTAGTCAAGTATGCCAAACAAAAAGGCGCGACTATCGCCACATGGACCTTCCATCAACGTGCCAATGCACTGAAGCAAGTGGCACAGTATTTGATGGAGCGCAAAGAAGACTTTTATGAACTTGCCAAGGCAACCGGCTGTACCCGTAAAGATGCCTGGATTGATATTGAAGGCGGGATTGGCACCTTATATGCCTATTCGAGTTTGGTGCGTCGTGAACTGAGTGATGAAACAGCATGGGTCGAAGATGCCTGGATTCCTCTTTCTAAGCAAGGTAGCTTTGGCGCGAAACATATTCTGACGCCGAAAGCCGGTGTTGCCGTGCATATCAATGCCTTTAACTTTCCAATCTGGGGCATGCTGGAGAAAATCGCTCCTACGCTACTGGCAGGCGTACCCTGTATTGTCAAACCGGCGACCGAAGGTGCCGAGCTGACCCATGCCGTGGTCAAAGCCATTCATGAAAGCGGTTTCTTGCCAGAAGGTTCATTGCAGCTCATTTGCGGACAGGTTTATGATTTGTTTGATTATTTAAATCCTCAGGATACGGTCACCTTTACCGGTTCTGCATCAACCGGGCAAAAACTGCGTTCGCATCCACACTTAAATGCCTACTCGATTCCATTCACTATGGAAGCAGATTCGGTCAATAGTGCGATTTTGACGGCGCAAGCCAATGATGAAACGATTGATTTATTTGTTCGTGAAGTTTTCCGTGAAATGACCACTAAAGCCGGACAAAAATGCACCGCCATTCGTCGTGCCTTTGTTCCAGCCGAGCTGCTGGATACAGTACAAGACCGTCTGATTGAAAAACTGAAAAAAGTGGTTGTCGGTGATCCGGCTCAGGAAGGCGTGACAATGGGTGCTTTGGCCAGCGTCAAACAGAAACATGATGTCGCGGCAAAAGTTGAACAGCTGAGTCAAGATGCAGAAATTGTGCTCGGTAGTCACTTGCGTCAGGACTTTAAGATTCAAGTACAAAATACTGAGAAGTCTGCATGTTATCCACCAACAGTCTTGGTCTGCAAAGCACCGGCTCAGGCAAAAAATATTCATAAAATTGAAGCCTTTGGACCTGTAGTCACTTTAATGCCATATACTGACCTGGCTCAGCTGGCTGACTTGGTGGCACGTGGCGAAGGTAGTCTGGTAGCATCCATCGTACGCAATACCGATGAAAATATTGAACAACTGCTCAGCAAAATTGCGCCATGGCATGGCCGTGTCCATATTCTGGATGCTGAAAGTGCCAAAGAAAGTACCGGACATGGCTCGCCACTACCTTTGCTGGTGCATGGCGGACCGGGACGTGCCGGTGGCGGTGAGGAGCTCGGTGGCTTACGTGCAGTGAAACATTATATGCAACGGACTGCAATTCAAGGTTCCCCGAATGCCATGACCCAAGTCGGTCATAGCTGGACGGCTGGTGCTCAGGTCTTTGAAGACCGTGTGCATCCATTCAAAAAATCATTTGATGAATTGCGTATCGGTGAGCGTTTACTGACTGCACGACGTAGCGTGACCGAAGCCGATCTGGTGAATTTCGGCTGCCTGAGCGGTGATCACTTTTATGCGCATATGGACAAAATTGCTGCGGCAGAATCACTGTTTGGTGAGCGCGTGGCCCATGGTTACTTTGTGGTATCTGCCGCGGCCGGTTTATTCGTCGAGGCTGCTCCAGGCCCGGTCATTGCCAACTATGGCATGGACAACTTGCGCTTTGTAGAGCCGGTGAAAATTGGCGATACCATTCAGGTAGAACTGACCTGTAAGCAGAAAACTCCAAAAGCACTGCGCGATCCGGCACAGAAACCACATGGTGTGGTGGTCTGGGATATTAAAGTCAAAAATCAGCGCAATGAACTGGTCGCAACCTATGATATTTTGACCCTGGTTGAGCGCGGCTAAACATTTAAACTCAAAAAAGGAATCATTATGATTCCTTTTTTTTTGATTCAAATATTATTTGTATCTATTCTTAAAAAACAGATTGACGTCAATCCAATTAAACTTTAGATTGATCAAACACGATACAAAATAAAAATAATATATAAATTAAAAGTATCAAATAAATATCTCAAACGATCAGCACAGGATGTTGCATGATGAATGATAAATCGCTAGACATAGACATGGTTGAAAGGACGATTCAACCGCCCAATCAAAGTTTTGAGCCTACACCGACAGAAACGGCCGTGCCGCTGTCTGAACAGATTGAACCACCACCGGAAAGCAGCACCTATCAATGGTATGTGGTGGTCATTTGTATGGTGGCTTACATTCTGTCATTTGTAGACCGTCAAATTTTATCCTTAATGATTGAACCGATTAAAGCCGATTTAATGCTAAGCGATACCCAGTTCAGCCTGTTACAGGGTCTAGCCTTCTCCTTGTTTTATGCCATTATGGGTCTGCCCATTGCCGCGCTGGCGGATCAAAAGTCCCGGATTAAAATTATTGCGACCGGGATTGCATTCTGGAGCCTCGCTACAGCGGCCTGTGGTCTCAGTAAAAACTTTATTCAAATGTTTATTGCACGTTTGAGTGTGGGTGCCGGTGAAGCTGCGCTTTCCCCTGCCTTTTATTCAATCGTTGCCGATTTATTTCCCAAAGATAAATTAGGCCGTGCACTCGGGGTATATGCGATTGGTGCCTTTATTGGTTCGGGTTTAGCTTTCCTGATTGGCGGCTATGTGATTGGCCTGCTAAAAGATGTCAGCTTCGTGGCTTTACCGCTCATTGGTGAAGTAAAAACCTGGCAACTTACCTTTATGATTGTGGGTCTACCAGGCGTATTGCTGGCCCTGCTGATGGTTTTGACGGTGCGTGAGCCTGCACGTAAGGGCATGAAAGTCGGTCAGGATGGTCAGGTCATTAAAGCCTCTTTCAAAAATTCGATCGGTTTTATCAAGACACATAAAAAGACCTTTTTCTGTCATTTTATCGGCTTTTCTTTTTACACCATGATGCTGTATTCGCTGCTGGGCTGGGCACCTGCCTATTACATGCGTAATTTCGGTCTGGATGCGAGTCAAACCGGTTATATCCTTGGGACGATTATTTTAGTGGCAAATACCTCTGGTGCCCTGTTCTGTGGCTGGCTGATCGACTTCTTTTCAAAGCGTGGCTATAGCGATGCTGCAATTCGTACCGGTGCCATTGGCTGTGCGGCGCTGATTATTCCGAGTGTGCTGTTTACTCAAGTCGATAATATGCAGCTTTCATTTGCGCTGATTTTTGTGGCGATGTTCTTCTCTACTTTCCCGATTCCTGCATCCGCTGCTGCTACGCAAATGCTGACACCAAACCAGTTACGAGCCCAGGTCTCTGCCAAGTTCCTACTGGTTTCAAACCTGATTGCCTTAGGCATCGGAACCACCGCAGTGGCGTTGATCACGGATAAATATTTTCAGAACACGATGATGGTTGGTAATTCTATTTCGATCGTCAATGCCATTGCCGGAGTGATTGGCTTCTTCTTGTTGTATAAGGGCTGTCAGTATTATCGTGAGAGTATGAAAGTCGAAAAACTGGCTGACTAAAATAGCTGGATATGAATCAGCCATCTTAAGCTTCACTGTGAAAGGCCTTTAATCCACATTAAAGGCCTTTTTTATATCCATTCCACAAGCTCAATTTTCAAGTTCTCAAATTTCAATTCTCCCTCCAACCTAGACAGGCTGGCTAAAAAAACGTATAACACCGTTTTAAATTTACAGGTGTGCACCGTTGAAACTTGTGCTTGCTCCCATGGAAGGCTTAACCGATCCGATTATGCGTGATGTGCTGACATCCGTAGGTAGCTTTGACTGGTGCGTGACCGAGTTTATCCGTGTCACCGACTCTATCCTGCCCGATCATGTTTATCACAGTTACTGCCCGGAACTGTTAAATGATGGCAAGACGGCGGCGGGTACGCCGGTACATGTGCAGTTTCTGGGAAATAATCCGGAAATGCTGGCAGCAAATGCAGCCAAAGTTGCCGCAATGGGCGCACCGGCGATTGACCTGAATTTTGGTTGTCCTGCGAAAACCGTGAACCGTCATCGCGGCGGTTCCGTTTTACTGGATGAACCCGAAGTGGTACATGAGTTAGTCAAAGCCGTGCGAGATGCAGTACCGGCGCATATTCCGGTGTCTGCGAAAATGCGTTTGGGTTATATGGATCGCAACTTTATGCTGGACAATGCCCATGCTATTGAAGATGCGGGAGCGTCTTGGGTCACCGTTCATGCGCGCACCAAAGCCGATGGCTATACCCCACCTGCTTTTTGGGACCAGTTACAACCGATCCGTGAAGCATTGAAAATTAATGTGATTGCCAATGGTGAAATCTGGAACAATACCGATGCCAAACAGTGTCGTCTGGAATCTGGCTGCGAAGACCTGATGATTGGCCGTGGTGCAGTGACCACACCCGACCTGACCCAATGTATCCGCCAAAATTCAGATGCACCTTTGATGAACTGGAATGAACTGCTGGAACTGCAAATTCGCTTTATCAATGGTTCCGCCAAAACTGAAATTGGCATGGTCGGTCGTTACAAGCAATGGCTGGGCATGATGTCGAAACATTATCCTGAAGCCAAAGCCTTATGGAATGAAGTAAAGCGGATTAAAGTTCTGGCCGAGATTACCGAAAAACTGAAAGCTTCAACTATGTAAATGCAAAAGCCTTTGAATGATTCAAAGGCTTTTTTTGATTCTATAAATCATTTTAAGGCTGCTTATGCTGTTTTAAGCTTTCTACATGTTCCCGATTGGTTTTCCAGGATTTTTCTAAAAGCTCTTTTTCTAAAGGCAGTTGTATCCGTTTTAATTTTGTTTCAGAAATCATCTGTTGATCAAAACTTTTCACATAATCGGTCCAGCCTGCACCGCGAAATACCTCATTCGGCATTGGTGTTTTAAATACCGCATCCGGCATAAATACAATCACGGAATGCAAAAGATCTGGCTCCACAATATCAGTCAGTAATTGTTCCAGAACTTTGATGTGTTTATAGTTTTGATGAATCGGATTTTGAAATGTATAACTGTTTTTATAAATTTTCTGAGTCCATTGTTTCTGACGCGCGCTTGCAAAAATCCAGCCCTTATAGTTTTTGGTTTCAATCACAAAGATGCCATAAGGACTTAATAGCAGATGATCGATTTGTGTGGTGGCACCTGCTCCATCTGGAAGGGTCAAATCATTCAGCAGAATGTATTCAGGGTCTTTTAAATACAGTTTGACATGGGCAGCAACCGCAAATTCTCCTAATTTCCCTTTTAAAAATGGCTTAAATAATTTAAAAACAATCACGCCAAAGAACAGCAGAAAAATCCACCATACACTGGACCAGAGCGAACTTAATATCTGTAATGTGGAATGTTCAATATTCTAATTTTCATTTATTTTAAGACTTCGATCTTAATGCGTTCGCTCAATATTTAACAGAATTTCTTTTTTATCCAAACCACCGGCGAAGCCCACCAGCTTACCACTGCTGCCAATCACCCGATGACAGGGTGCAATAATCGAAATCGGGTTTTTCCCGTTGGCTGCACCCACGGCACGCACTGCTTTAACATTACCCACCTGCTCGGCAATATCGCGATAGCTTCGGGTCTGGCCATAAGGAATATTCAGCAGAGCCTGCCAGACTTTTTTCTGAAAATCGGTTCCGGCAAAGTCCAAAGGCAAGTCAAAAACATTGCGCTGACCAGCAAAATACTCCTGAAGCTGGCGTCTGGTTTCAATCAATACCGGATGCTGCGGATCTTCCACCAAGGTCGCCAGTTTCACCCGATTCGGCTGTTCACAATCCCAAAGCACAGCTACCAGTGCGGTGTCATTCGCGACCAGTCGTAACTGACCGACTGGAGAATCCATATAGAGATAACTTAAGTTCATGCTTACACCCTGTCCCGGATCAGCGGAGTTTATTTTCTATTTTAACTCAGTTCACCGAGACAGGCTGAAACAAATTATGAAGAAGATACTTTCATCAGCACCAGACCGGAAATAATCAATACTGCAGCCAGCATACGCATGGCCGATGTCGGCTCACCCAGAACTAAAATCCCGATCAGAAATGAACCCACAGCCCCGATTCCGGTCCAGATCACGTAAGCTGTGCCTAATGGCAAAGTACGCATGGCATAGGCCAGTAAGGCAAAGCTGAGAATCATAAAGAAAATGGTGATGATACTTGGCGTTAATCGGGTAAATCCTTCGGACAATTTCATGGAATATGCCCAAACGATTTCAAAAACACCTGCGAATATAAGTGCAATCCAGGCCATGCAGCCCTCCTCTTTTATCTAAGAATCAGGCCGTCCTGACGATTTTTCCTGTGCATTTCAGCATGAAATAGACAAGGGAGGTCGTTCCTCCTACCTATAAAAAATTTTATAAAACCAGATTACGCACACCTGATTATTTTTACAAAACATGACTCTTAGAGATGCAACCTAACCTGATCTTACTCAAATCTTCAAGACATTTGTCGCTGCTGTTATTATGGTAGATATTCAAAATGATCATTCAGAAATACCCCCTATGATCAGGCAAATTCAGCAACAACAATTTCACAAAAATAAGTGCAGCATATCAAGTTATACACATCCATTAAATTTAAATAACGAGCAAAGAGATTACACAATGAAATACAATTTTAAGACCTATTGATCACTTTTTATTTAACATGATTATGAACCTGTGATGAATAAACGCCCCCTAAACAAGAGGGGTTGTAAGGTATAAAAAGAACCAGATTTGAGCTCTTTTTATACAAATTTCGTCTAAGGCATAATCAATCTGGCTACAAATGATTACATTTTACACAACATATCCATATGGTTACCCACATGGATATCTACAAACTTATCCATAAAGTTATCCACATATTTATGTGCATACTACTTTTTAGCGATTAGAGTTGAACCTGACCGACTTTGGCTAATTCTGCACGCATTTCATCAATTACAGCTTTATAATCCGGCTTGCCAAAAATAGCAGATCCAGCGACAAACATATCCGCCCCCGCTTCGGCAATTGCACGAATATTGCTTGGGGTAACACCGCCATCGACTTCCAGCTGAATATCACGCCCTGAAGCATTGATCAGTTTACGGGCCTGATGCAGTTTATCCAAAGTCATCGGAATGAATTTCTGTCCACCAAAACCCGGGTTTACACTCATCAACAGAATTTGATCTACTTTATCTAATACATAATCCAGATAATGCAGCGGTGTGGCCGGGTTAAAGACTAAACCGGCTTTGGCACCACCCGATTTGATCAACTGTAAAGAACGGTCAATATGGTCAGATGCTTCCGGGTGGAAGGTAATGATATCGGCACCTGCTTCAAGGAAATCCCCGATCATACGATCTACCGGTTTCACCATCAAATGCACATCAATCGGGGCTTTGATCCCATAGTTTTTCAATGCCTTACAAACGCCTGCACCAAAAGTCAGATTCGGTACATAATGATTATCCATCACATCAAAATGAACAACATCTGCCCCTGCTGCCAAGACGTTCTCGACTTCTTCACCTAATCGGGCGAAATCGGCAGATAAAATTGAAGGTGCAATTAAATATGGCTTGGACATGGGAGAACCTGGCTAGCTAAAATTGGATTTTTCTCATTATAACAAATCCAGTCCGGCTACTGTGACCTTGATGTTGCAAGAATAAAACGCTGTGTAACGCTTTAAGGCTTATGAATGCCTTTCAATTTGGTTTAAAGTCCTGACAAGGATAAAAAGTTTAGAGGAGTAAGAATGCAAAGTACCGCCCAGATCCAGACTCAACAGGCGCAGCGCCTTGCCAAACGCCTGGCCAATCACTGGAAGCATAAGTTTACCATCGAAGAAACAGACCAGCAGTTCCTGATTCATTTTCCGAGTGCAGAGCTGATGTTAATTCCTCAGACTGAGCACTTGCTGGTGACCATCCAAAGTAGCGATGAATCTACCGATTTCGATAAACTGGAAAATGTGGTTCTGGATCATCTCATTCGCATGGGACAGGAAGATTTAACAGCAGACTGGCAAAGATAAGCGATAAAAAGCCCTGATGATCTTATATCTAGTAGGGCTTTTTTATATGAATAATGTTAAATTTAAGGCTGAAGCTGTACCGCATGAAACTGTAGATGGTCATCCATAAAACTTTGAATAAAGTAATAGCCATGATCATAACCCTGATGTTCACGCAAGGTCAGCGGCTGGTTCACGGCATCACAGGCCTGCTGGAACAGCGCCGGATTCAGCTGGCTATAGAACTTGTCTGAAAAACCCTGATCAATCAGGATGTCAGCGAATAAAGCCCCTTTCTCTTTAACCAGTGCAGTCGCATCATGCTTGAGCCATTCTTCACGGTTTTCACCCAGATAATTCGAGAAAGCTTTGTCTCCCCAAGGACATTGGCTTGGTGCACAGATCGGTGCAAAAGCCGAAACTGAACTAAATTTTTCTGGATATTTAAAAGCCAGAGTCAATGCACCATGTCCGCCCATACTGTGACCGAATATGCCGATCTTGCCCGGCTGAATCACAAACTCTTCTGTGACCAGTGCATAGAGTTCATCGACGATGAAGCTTTCCATCTGATAATGTTCAGCCCACGGCGCTTCGGTGGCATTGATATAAAAACCTGCTCCCTGACCGATATCCCAGTGATCGCCTTCTGCCACAGCTTCACCGCGTGGCGATGTATCCGGTGTGATTAAAATCAGGCCCAATTGTGCTGCCAGACGCTGCGCATGTGCCTTAATCGCAAAGGTTTCCTCGGTACAGGTCAAGCCTGCCAGATAAAACAATGCCGGACAGCTATGACCTTCTAGGGCTTGAGGCGGCAGATAAATGCCAAATTTGGTCGATGTTTTCAGTGCTTTCGAATCAAAGCGATAAATCCGCTGTTCACCTTCAAAGCTCCTATTGTTCTGTACGAGTTCCATGGCATATTCCTTATGATTGCAGCATATCTGCTGATGACATTGATCTAAGGTGATTGTGTCATTGTACTGGTTTGCGGAAATAAACGTTGTTCCAGCTGTGGCAACATCAATTGCATATTCTTGCCAATCACCCATTGCGGTTCTGAAGGCTCGAAGCCTTGCGCTGATTCCCATTTTGCTACGGTATCTCTGGCCTGTTCGAACGCGGCTTGCAGACTGCTATTTTCACGCATCGCTTCATCAAAGAATGCACGGCCAAAATAGGTATAATCCGCTTCATTGGAGCAGCCAAAAGACTGACGGTCAGCTGCCGAAGCCGTAACCACCAGGGTATTGTCATTCTGCAGGGCCGAAGCAAAGCTGCCGGAAAAACAGGCCGAGATCACAATCACACGCCAGCGAATGCCTGCTGCATCCAGTGTTTCACGTAACCATTTTGGATCGACCTGGGCCAAATCCAGCGGCGCATTTTCCATTTCAAACACATTTGGCAGACCATGAGAGGTCATATATAAAAATAACACATCACTTTCACGGTTCATCTGCTGGCCCATACGGCGCAATGCCAGTTCTATACTGGTTTTGGAGGCAATCGGCAGGGTGGTACGTGTCGCCGGATGATTGACCAAAGCAATAGAACGGCCATAAGTGCCAAAACGGGTATCAAACTGCTCTTTAATCCGCTCGATTTCAGAATGAAATACATCCTGATAACTTGCGCCAGCCACGCCCATAAAATACCAGTGCGATTGGGCAAATTCACCGTATTCGATATTTTCCAGGGCTTTATTCAGCAAAATTGGCTGCGCATAAAATGCATCTTCGGCAAAGCTCGGTGGAATTTCTTCGACTTTCCAGATCGGTTGATCTTTGACTGAAATTTGCCAGACCACCAGCGTAAACAAGGTCGCCAGCATAATCAGCGCACGTTCCCACCACGGCCATTTTAATTCACGTGAAATTACCCAGACCACAGCCAGACTTTGCCAGACAAATAACATGACAAACAGGGTCGGAATATAGTCATAGAGGATATAAGGCAGATAGTCCAGATCGCCCAGATATTGAATCAGGCACTGGAACAGCATGATATGAGTATCTAAAACCAGCCATAACAATGCCGGCACCAGCATCAAACGCAGGTTATTGATCCGTTGCGACAGAAAGATACCCACAATCAGCGCAATAAAAGGCCAAAGTGCATAACTAATCAGACCTTGAGAGTTAAAATCTCCTATACGGCCTGAACTGAGCCAGCTAAATAGGCTGTTGGCACAACCACCCAGAATCCCCCAGAACACCAATTGCATGATCGATGGACGAACCAGTTGCAATGAACGCCGAGATCCCAGAAATAACCACATCCCGGCAATTTGGTTGCTCTTAAAATCGTGCCAAAAATTAATGGAGGGTTTAAAGTCGATCATAGAATTTCAAGGAGATCAGTGGCTCGCTAAGGTGCTGAATAAGTTTATGCTTGATAACGGTTTTATCAATGCCAATTGTTAAATATACAACAAATCCTTGCTTAATATTGAAACAATTATCTTATTCAGCCACAAGTTCATGCTGAAAATATGCATCAAAACGGCAGGCATCACCCTGCCATTGATGATGAGGTTCTTTTTCTGCCAAAAACACCGCCAGACGTGGACGTTTGACCACCACACGTTTGGCAATTTTTTGCGCCAATTCCAACAGGTTATCTCCCAGATCCATTTCGCCATCTTCAGGCAAAAGCATGTGCAAGAGCTGCATCTGTTTTTTGACTTGCGCCTGTTTCTTAACCGCCTGCTGGTTCTGATCCCGCTGCGGGAACATCGGATCCAGATAGACCACATCTACAGTTCGATGCTGCTCGGCTTGCTGCTTCAGATAATCGGCTGAATCAGAAAAGACCAGTTGAATCCGTGATACGACTTGACTCAGAAATACATCAGATTGTGCACGGGTATGGGTATCTTCAAGTAAAGTAAATAATATGGGATGTCGTTCGACCAGCGTGACTTGGGCACCTAAATGCGCCATCAATAAACTGTCATGTCCCAGACCCGCGGTGGCATCGATCAAGCTCGGTTTCTCGGCTAAATGACAGGCACGTGCAATCATTTCAGATTTTAAAGATGCACGTTTTAAACGTCCGGTCTCGGCTTGCCAGTCCGGTTGCATTTTCATGCCATGGGCACAAAGCCAAAGTCCATTCTCATCCACACATAAGGCCAGTTCAGGATTCAGACGAAAGAAACGTGCATTGAGTTTTTCAACCGTTTCAATTTCGACCTGCACCCCACGAGAAGAAAGCACAGCCCCGAAGTGCTGTGCTTTCTGTTGATCGTCAGATTCGGCATATAAGCGAATCGCGCTTACCATAATTTCCAACCTGTATAGGCAAATAATAAAATCAGCAGACCCGAAGCAATACGATACCAGGCAAAGATCATAAAGTCGCGTTTAGCGACATAAGCCACCAGCGCGCGGATGAGTAACAGTGCCGAAATAAAAGAAACCAGAAGCCCGACCCCGATCACGGCCCAGTCTTCAGTAGTATTTAGCACATCATAACTTTGATAAAGATCCAGCAGGCCGGCACCAATAATGACCGGAATACCCAGAAAGAATGAAAATTCAGTCGCGGCCTTACGTGATACACCTAAAAACATCGCACCGATAATGGTCGCACCTGAACGAGAGGTTCCCGGAATCAAGGACAAGACCTGAATCAGACCAATCCAGATGGCATCTTTAATACTGAGATCTTCAACTTCATGTGCACGAACTTGAGGCGGATGTTTTTCAATCCAGATAATGATCAGGCCACCCACAATCAAACCAATGGCAATGGCAATATCATTAAACAGAAACTGTTTGACCGTTTGCCCCAAGGTCAGTCCAATCAATATAATTGGAATCGAGGCCAAAATCAGGCCGATCCCTAAGCGACGACCCTGTGGCTCACCGCTGACAATTCCGGTTGCTGCTCCCCAAAGACGGGCCCAATATTCATAAATTACCGCTGCAATGGCACCCATTTGAATGGCAATGACGAATACATCACTCTTTTCCTTGGTCCAGAAATTCATTAATTCTGATGCCAAAATTAAATGGCCAGTACTGGAAATCGGCAAAAATTCGGTAATACCTTCGATAATACCCATGATTGCCGCTTTGAGTAGCAGTAAAAGATCCATGCTTTATCCTAATTAATTATGCTTTGCCTTGTTCAGGAATTTTTTTCCACGCGTTATCACGTAAATACACCGGCAGCGCCAATTCTGCACTGACCCAGTTTTCTGTGTGTGCTGCTGCACGTGCGATGCTGGCAATATCCTGTGCGGTCGCATGCACATTTTTATACATTGAAGCTTCAGTTTGTACCAGCTCAGCACCAGAGCCCACCGGCGTAAACCGAACAGCTTGACTGCCTTCGGCATAACTTAATAATTGTTCTTCATCGACCGGCTGCATGATCCCCTCTGCATCCAGTTGATAGCTCGCGATATAAACTTCGCTCATGCGTGCATCTAACACGGCAGAAACTTCAGTCAGACCATGTACACGGTAAGCTGCCTGCGCCAAGGCCTGTAAAGTCGACACCGGAATCACCGGCACATCATTTGACCAGGCCAGCGCCTGCGTGACTGCGGCATTAATCCGCACGCCGCTAAAAGAACCCGGACCACGACTAAAAGCAATCGCGGTTAAATCACCAATCGCCAGCCCAAGATCTTGCAGACCTTGTTCAATCATTGGGAGAATCGTTTGCGTTTGTGCCTTGGCGCGCGCATCAAGCTGAAAAAATAGTTCTTGAGTATCATCGATCACAGAGACGGAACACTGCTCATTGGCAGTCTCCAATGCCAGCACTTTCATGCACAACCTTAATTCAGAGAATATAAAAAACGCGGATATAATACTCCACTCATATCCGCTACGCGAGATTTTCCCGAAACAGATACAAAAATGCCTAGAAAATTCTAGGCTTATCATGATTTTCTAGAACATCGTATTAAAGCTGAACTTGTTCCAGATCCTGAAATTTCTGAAAATGCCCGGCATAGTGCAGGGCACTCATTTTCAGCTTTTGAATACTGTCTTGATCCAGCGTTTTTACCACTTTGCCCGGTGAACCCATCACCACCGAATTATCCGGAATGATCTTGCCTTCAGGAATCAGGGCATTGGCACCAATAATACAATTCTTGCCAATCACCGCATGATTCAGAATCACCGCCTGAATCCCGATCAGGCTGTTATCACCAATGGTACAGCCATGTAACATGGCCTGATGTCCGATGGTGACATAATTTCCAATTTGCATCTCAATACCGGCATCGGTATGCAGCACGGCATTTTCCTGCACATTGCTGAAATCACCCAGTTTGATTTTACTGTTATCTGCCCGTACCACGGCACCAAACCAGATGCTGACCTGCTGCCCGAGTTCGACTTGTCCAATTACTGTTGCCGTTGGTGCGACCCAGCCATCCCATGGCTGCTGTGTAGCAGTCGGTGTGTGTCCCTGAAATTTATACAACATTGATAAAATCCTGTTCAATGGTTAAAAAAATTTGGAGCGTTTAAAACTTGGTGAATTGAGCAGGAATGGCCAGTCTTTTTTATAATCCAATCCATACTGGAACAAAGAAATCAGCATACGTGCCGTCAATCCCCAGACCACTTCATTTTCTACCCGCATACTTGGAAAATATAAAGATTGCTGGGCAAAGCGGACTTCATAAGGTGTGGGCGTGGCTTCAAGCAAATGTTGCAATGAGGCAAAGAAAATCCGGTCGATTTCCGTTGGTTGCGGAATCAGCTGCACTTGCGGCGGAATCAGCCCCACAATCGGCTTAACCAGCATGCCATTACGGGCTTTCTGCATGGGCAAGTCCCCCATCAGCTGCACATCAAAGGGATTTAATGCCGTTTCCTCATAGGCTTCTCTTAAAGCCACGACAATATTGCTGGTATCTTGTGGATCGCGCTTGCCACCCGGAAACGAAACCTCTCCGGCATGATTATTCAAATAGGCCGAACGGCGGGTCAGCAATACTTTGGGATCAGCTTCATCGGTGATCGCAATCAACACGGCAGCATGCGCAGATCGAATACGCCTGGAAAAGCGTAATCGTTGCTGCAACTTTTGTGTCAACTCACGCGCATCCATTCTTTCAGCCCTAGCCATGATCATAATTTCATCATAGCTGATTTTTGATTCAGCGGGATAGAAATGATGCCAAATTTTGATTTTTCAGTTATCCTGAGCTTACTTTTATCATTGATGATGAATATGAACTTCTGTGTGAATTGTGGACATAAAACGACCGAAAAAATTCCTTTGGGCGACCAACAAATCCGCAGCGTGTGTAATTCATGTGGCTCTATTCATTATATTAATCCAAAAGTCATTTGTGGCGCGCTGGTACTCTGGGACAATAAAGTCCTGCTGTGCCGCCGCGCCATTGAACCGCGTTACGGTTTATGGACTTTACCTGCCGGCTATATGGAACTGTTTGAAACCATGGAGCAAGGTGCTGCACGGGAAACCCGTGAAGAAGCTGAAGCCGAAGTGGAGATTGAGCAGTTGTACTGTATGTATAACATTCCGCGTATTGGCCAGATTTATGTGCTGTTCAAAGCCAATCTGATTGATGGAAAATTTGGTGCTGGTGAGGAAACCATCGAAGCACGTTTATTCGATGAAGCAGATATTCCGTGGACCGAGCTGGCTTTCCCAAGTGTAGAACATACACTAAGACATTATTTTGCAGACCGTAAAAATAATATTTTCCCGATGCATTTAGAAACCTTAGGTTCGCGTCTGGATCATACCGGTTAAATCCAATAGATTGAGCGCGCATAAAAAAATCCCATACGCAGATGGGATTTTTTTATTTATGGGACATTACGCTTTAGCTTTGACGCGATAACAATCTGCAAGTTTAAACTCAACAGACCCACCGCTTCGTTTGGCCAGACCAATATCGTCAGGCGTTTCATCCTCATTATTATTGTTATAAATTTTCTGGAAACTGGCATAGGTATTGGCCCATTGCACGCCGTCTCCGACCGAATTCAGGAAGGTGACCCGCCCATTCTGACCGGCAGCAGTATCCAGTACATTGGACAAATTCAGCAAAGCACCGCCAATCACAATCGAATCATTTGAATTTGGTGAAGACTGGATGCATGAGTCGACCCCAACCAATGCACCATTCAAATCCCCTAATTTTACATTGGCCAAAATCAGACGCATCGAAACCGATTTATCACGAACAAATGCACGGCCTAAAGTTCCAAGCCGGTATTGCTGTACGCCATTCAATAATAAATTGTTATCAAGCACATCGCCCTCACAGCCTGTTATTGGGTCGGTCGCAAGATTATTCTCAGATTGCATATTGGTTCGCACATCACCATTACTATCAATCACAATCCCCAAAGTGACTGGACTGACCGTTGTGTCACTAAACTTAAACTCCAGATTGGCATACATCGGGAAGATATACTTCTCCCCACTAGCTACATTCTGCTCTGTTTTAAATACCGCGCGATCCAGATAGCGGATTGAGAAAATTTTATATAAATCAATACTTCCATTAGGCTTTGTTGCACAAACCTATCTGTAAAGGCTTTTTTAGCGATATAATTTTCAAATGAAGAAGCCTACACAGAAAATCTACCGCACAACCAATTGGTCCTCGTATAACCAAGCTTTAATCAAGCGAGGAAATATTTCAATCTGGTTTGATCCTAAGACCCAATGGTATGCACAACCACAAGGCAAGCACGGACGAAATCAAACTTATTCCGATACAGCGATTCAATGCTGTTTAATGATCAAATCTCTATTCCGTCTTTCTTTACGTATGGTCACTGGCTTTGCTCAAAGCCTGATTAAACTCTGTGGCTGAGCAGCCCCGAATATCAGTGATATTCGTACTCCACCCTCTGTAGACGACAAAAGCATATTGATATTGCGATAAGCTATCAGAAAAGTCGTGATGGGTTACACCTACTCATGGACTCTACAGGCATGAAGTTTCTAGGTGAGGGCGAATGGAAACGCAAGAAACATGGATCTGAATATCGTCGCCAATGGCGTAAACTTCATATTGGTATAGATGCCAAAACCCTACAAATACGAGCAGTTCAGCTTACAACCAATAATGTCAGTGATTCACAGGTGCTTGGTGATTTACTTGATCAGATTCCACAAGATGAGCGGATTGACTCTGTTTATACCGATGGAGCTTATGACACCAAGCAATGCCGTCAGGTCATTGCAGATCGGCAAGCGCATGCGGTGATTCCACCTAGAAAAAATGCGAAACCATGGAAAGATACAAAGAGCAGCTCGCTAGAACGAAATGAATTACTTCGAACAGTTAAACGTTTAGGCAGGACACTATGGAAAAAATGGTCAGGCTATCATCGGCGAAGTTTGGTTGAAACTAAGATGCATTGCATCAAATTATTAGGAGATAAACTCAGTGCAAGGAGTTTTGATAGCCAAGTGAATGAGATCCATGTACGTGTAGCAGTCCTTAACAGATTTACGGAATTAGGTCGACCACTTACCCAAGTTACGCCTTAAATTTGGCTCAATTAGGGGCGCTTTGCATTTCAAATCTTTGTGCAACAAAGCCCTTCGAATCTGCAATTTTAATACTTTCAATGAAGATCTCACCAGATTCACGTGTAGTTACTGGAGTTGTACCTGAAAGTCCCACAGTTACACCTTTAGTTGAATTATCCAGAATACCTAGATTTTTAATTTCTAGGCCAGCAACCATTTTAGTATTCAGTTTGATCATCGCACCTTGAGGTGCGGCACCTAATTGGATATTTGCATCCATCACACCTGTTTTAACTTCTAAACCACTGAGGATATCATTTATAACCGCACCTCCACCTCGACGAATTGTATCTACATTATCACCT
Organism: Acinetobacter sp. YH12151; assembly: GCF_013418355.1. NCBI lineage: Bacteria > Pseudomonadati > Pseudomonadota > Gammaproteobacteria > Moraxellales > Moraxellaceae > Acinetobacter > Acinetobacter sp. YH12151. The sequence continues at coordinate 99,700 of NZ_VPCG01000007.1, forward strand.
ACACCTTTTACGCCAGATGCAGTTACACCAATTCGACCGATCTTGATATCAAGACCTGATACTTGTGCTGCAATATTAATGAAAGGATTAGCCCCCCTGCACCAGCATCTGAATCAATCACCAAGTCAGCAAGATTACGAGATTGAAGTAAGTAAGCACCACCATCATCATAGTTAGCACCAATTACTACACCATGAGTTGCAGTAGTCGGATTAGCAAGAGCAGCGGCATCAGGAGCTACATCAGTCGTACCGCGAATAACGATTGCACCTGCCGTACCTGTCCCACCTTTATCAACAGCTAAACCGTCATTATCATGAATAAATAACTTTTCAATAGCGATTTTTGAAATACCGATCCCGATAGTAATACCGCTTTGACCCGTTGTTTCGCTTAGAGATGCTTCATCCATAGCTTGCATCGCCATCGCATTGGCACTAAATGCAACTGAAGTCGCCAGAACTAATTTTGTGAATTTTTTCATTGTTTACTCTCCCAAGAGTAGTATTTTTTTTGGTTGTGAATCACTCAATGTTCACGCTGTATTTTTTATTTTCTGACAACGCAAAACATCTTTCCTTGAGTAATTTGCTTGCAGAACTAAGTTATCTCCGAGCAATCATTTGATCAACTGTTGTTGGTCGCAATCCAATGCTTACCGATAAACGGTATTTGATGATTTAAAAATATTTTCCTGTCTTCTTGATATAAAATAGCGAGTCATATTGAACTCTGCTTAACTGAATGACCGAAGCTCTCTATCATCGCCCCTTAAAATTTAAATCACCTCTGGTTGCAGATGTATTATCCGCATTAAAGACATTGGGGCATCTGGTGTATTTAAATAATAATGGTCAGCCTTTTATTGCCTGCTGTGCTCAAGAATATTTTATTGTGCAGCAATCACATATTCAGTCGTTTCAAAGAGTGGAAATTGAACAATATCAACCCAGATCATCTGAGTTTAGTTTGGAAATTGATGCATTAAGAAATCCTCACAAGAATGGATTTCATGGAGGTTATGTCGGTTTTATTGGCTATGATTATGCGGCTCAGCAATATATTCAGTATCCGGACCGCTCTCAACCTGGTTTATTTATCGGTCAATTTTCTTCCTATATTAAACTAAGCTCTGAGGGATGGATGTTCTATAGTGATGATCCACAAGCAGAGCAGATCTTCGATTATATTCAGAACTTACTTAATCAAAATAAAATTCGTCCGACGTTTCAGTTAATAAGCCCTTGTACTTCACGCTGGACCAAAACGGTCTACAGCAAGGCATTTCAGAAAATTCAGGATTATATTATTGCAGGTGACTGCTATCAGATTAATCTGACACAAGAATTTAATGGTCGCGCACAAGGTTCCCTCTTAGCAACCGCCCAAGCCTTCTGGACATTAACCGAAGCGCCTTATGCGGGTTATTTGCGTATTGGTGATTTTGAATTATTAAGCTGCTCACCCGAGTTGTTCATTGATTTTGAAACGAAGCGAAAAATTATTACCAAACCGATTAAAGGCACAATGCCCCGTTTTACTGATCCAGTGCTCGATGAACAATCCAGACAGACCCTAAAAGCCTCAGAAAAAGATCAGGCAGAAAATGTCATGATTGTGGATTTATTACGTAATGATTTAAGTGTTTATGCCGAAACAGGCTCGGTCAAAACACCGAAATTATTTAGTATTGAAAGCTTCAATCAAGTTCATCATATGGTCAGTGAAGTTGAAGCGACTTTAAAAGCAGATATCAATCCTTTTGAAGTACTCATGTCTGCTCTTCCAGGTGGCTCGATTACAGGCGCACCCAAAATTCGGGCCATGCAGATTATTGAAGAACTTGAGGGTGCACCACGTGGTGCTTACTGTGGTTCTATGGGCTATTTCAATTTCGATGGCACTGGCTCCTGGAATATTCTGATTCGCTCGATTCAAAAGTATCAGGAAGATATTTCTTTATGGGCCGGTGGTGGTATTACCATTTCTTCAGATTGTGATGCGGAATATCAAGAATGCTTTGATAAGGTTTCAGCGATGCTTGATCTGTTAAATACCTGGTATCAGCCTGAATAAATAAAAAGTGAATTTTAAGATTCGCTTTTTACTACAAATCTCCCCCTTGCGCAGCAATGCTTCTCACCTTTAATAAAGGTGAGAATGCCTCCCTTTAAAACGGGAGGCTAGAAAGGATTTTAATTACACAAAATCTCATTTTTTAGCGTATCTACTAAACGCTGATTTTGCTCATCTGTACCAATCGTAATACGCAAGAATTGATTAATACGAGGTTTGTTGAAATAACGCACGATAATACCACGCTCACGTAACTCACTCGCGAGCTCACCTGCATCTTTAGATACGAATGTGGCAAAAATAAAGTTTGCACTCGAAGGTAATACCTTAAAACCAAGTTCATTCAGCTGAGCTACCAACTTTTCACGACTGGCAATGACTTTATGATTTTGTGCTTCAAAGTATTCCTGATCTTCAAAAGAAGCCACCGCTGCCGCAATGGCAAAACGATCCATCGGATAAGAGTTGAAACTATTTTTGACTGCTTCAAGTGCTGCAATTAAATGTGGCTGAGCAATGGCAAAACCCACACGTAATCCTGCAAGAGAACGCGACTTCGATGTAGTTTGACATACCACTAAGTTTTCGTATTTCTCAACCAGCTTGACTGCCGATTCAGCGCCAAAGTCGACATAGGCTTCATCAATCACCACCACTGAATCTGGATTGGCTTGCAGAATTTCTTCAATCGCACCCAAGCCAAGATCAATACTGGTTGGCGCATTCGGATTGGTGATAATGATACCGCCATTGGCCTGTTTATAATCATCTACCACAATTTCAAAGTCATCATTGAGTGGTAAAATTTTGGTTTTTACCCCAAAGAACTGACTATATACCGGATAGAAACTATAGGTGATGTCTGGATAAAGCAATGGCTGTTCTTGAACAAAGAATGCTTTGAAAATGTGCGCTAAAACTTCATCCGAACCATTCCCGACAAAAACCGTCTCTACAGGCACATGTTGCTGTTTCGCAATCGCCTGTTTAAGTTCAGATGCGTCTGGATCTGGATAAAGGCGCAAAACGTCAGCTGAATTGGCCAATACCTGCTGCACTGCCGCAACCACTTTAGGCGATGGCGGATACGGATTTTCATTGGTATTCAGTTTTAAAATATTCTGGATTTTTGGCTGTTCACCCGGCGTATACGGTTCTAATTCACGTACGTCAGGACTCCAAAAACGCATTTGTTCTGTGGTGATATTCATTTTTAAATTCTCAAAGTTCCCTCTCCTAACCTCTCTTACATTCACTTTAAAACAATGCTTAAAGCTCATTCAGAGAGAGGAATATTCATTCTTTATAATATTTCCCCTCTCCTTAGTAGGAGAGAGTTAGGGAGAGGTTTTATATTTTTAATTACTGGTAACGATAACGCGCCGATCTCGCATGCGCATCCAGATTTTCCTGCTGTGCCAAAATATCTGCTGTTTTCGCCAAGGTTTTAACACCCTCTTGTGAACACATGATCAGGCTTGATCGCTTCTGGAAATCATAAACCCCCAGCGGTGATGAAAAACGTGCTGTACCTGAAGTTGGCAAGACATGGTTTGGCCCGGCACAATAATCACCAATCGCTTCAGGGGTGTAACGACCCATGAAAATCGCGCCTGCATGGCGAATATCTTCTGCCATCTCTTGTGCTTCATCTAAACATAGCATGAGATGTTCTGGCGCCACTTGGTTAATCAGCTCAGCACCTTCAGCACGGTCTTTTACCAATACCAAAGCACCGCGGTTCTCAATTGAAGTACGTGCAATATCTGCTTTCGGTAATGCTTCTAAGTGTTTTTCAATCCACTTTTCAACAGCATCTAAAAGTGCTTCATCAGGTGTAATGAAAACGGCTTGTGCCACAGTGTCATGTTCAGCCTGTGACAATAAGTCCATCGCCAACCATTCAGCGTTATTCTCGCCTTCGGCATAGACCAGAATCTCAGAAGGGCCTGCAATCATATCGATACCGACCTGACCAAACACCGCACGTTTTGCTGCAGCCACAAACCGGTTACCTGGACCAGTAATTTTATCGACAGGTGGTACGGTTTCTGTACCATATGCGAGTGCTGCAACGGCTTGTGCACCACCAATCGTAAAGACACGTGTTACGCCAGCCAAATATGCAGCAGCCAATACCAATGGATTGAGTTCACCATTCGGGGCAGGCACCACCATAATAATTTCAGGGACACCCGCCACATGTGCAGGCACTGCATTCATCAGTACTGAGGATGGATAAGATGCCAGACCACCCGGCACATAAATCCCGACACGATCCAGTGGAGTCACTTTCTGACCGAGCGTATTCCCCAAAGCATCGACATAAGTCCAGCCATCTTGTTTTTGGGCCTGGTGAAACTCACGCACACGCGCTGCAGCTAATTCCAGTGCTTCACGAACTTCAGTCGTTAAACCTTCAAAGGCAGCTTTGAGCTGCTCTTGTGTCAGTTCTAGCTCTGAAAATTGATGCGCCGGATGTCGATCGAACTGTTGAGTGAGTTTAAGAACATGTGCATCACCATGCTGACGAACATCAGCAATAATTTGATCTACAGTTTTTAAAAGTTCAGGATCATTCACAGTCTCAAAAGCCAACAAGTCAGCAAATGCTTGCTTGAAGTTTTGATCTTGGGTCGATAAACGTCGCATCAATTTACCCATCAGGTTTGAATTCGAAGGCTTTAGTTTACCTGTTTTCTAGGCTTTTGTCGGCAGACATAGTGCTCTAGCTCTATGAGTTTTATTGAAAATAGCTTTGGGTAAAATTGATGAAAGGATTTAAATAGAATCTGATATATAGAGAAATAAGAAACCGCCCGGATTGGGCGGTTTCTTAAGCAATCAATTTTAAGCCTGTTTTGCCTTTTCGCGTTCTTCGACTGCTTTTTCAAGCTGAGCCAGAATCGGATTTAACAAGGCTTGCTTACGTTTGAAGCTGGCTTTATTGACGATTAAACGTGAAGAGACTTTACAGATTTCTTCAAGTGGCTCTAAACCATTGGCACGTAAGGTATTACCAGTATCGACCACATCGACAATGTAATCGCCCAGACCGACCAATGGTGCAAGTTCCATTGAACCATACAACTTGATCACATCGACTTGCTCACCCAAGCTGGCATAGTATTGCCGGGTTAAATTCACGTACTTGGTCGCAATTTTCAAACGACCTTTAGGACGCTGCATCCCGACTTTACCAGCTGTCATCAATTTACAAACCGCAATTTTCAGGTCTAATGGTTCATAGACATTTTGCGCACCATGTTCCATCAATACATCTTTACCCGCTACACCAATATCGGCTGCACCATTTTCTACATAAGTCGGCACATCAGAAGCACGTAAAATTAAAATACGAACCTGTTTATGCGTAGTGGGGAAAATCAGTTTACGTGATTTATCCGGATCTTCCAGTAAATTAATCCCTGCTGTTTCAAGCAGTGGCAATGTTTCTTTTAAGATACGACCCTTACTTAATGCCAAAGTTAAACCATGATCAAAATTGCCCATTACGTCAAAGTTTGGATCATCGTTTCTCATATCGCTCATTAATTTACTCGCTTAATTTGGGCACCTAAATTTTGTAACTTTGCTTCTACATTTTCATAACCGCGGTCAATGTGATAAATACGGTCAATCAGTGTTTCACCTTCAGCGGCAAGTGCTGCCAGTACCAAAGAGAAAGAAGCACGTAAATCTGTTGCCATTACGGGTGCGGCAGAAAGTTTTTCTACCCCAGTTACGACAGCATCATTACCTTCGACCTGAATGTTTGCCCCCATACGGGCCAACTCAGGAACATGCATAAAACGGTTTTCAAAAATCGTTTCTGAAATTGTCGCAAAGCCTGCAGCAATGGCATTTACAGCCATGATCTGGGCTTGCATATCAGTTGGAAATTCTGGATGTGGCAAGGTCTGGAAGCTTACGGCTTTCGGACGTTTACCCAGCATATCTAACTCAATCCAGTCGTCGCCACGAGTGACTTCTGCGCCCATTTCTTCAAATTTATCCAGCACAGCTTCCATGAGGGATGGATCTGTGTGTGTGGTTTTGATACGACCACCTGTGATTGCAGCCGCCGCCAGATATGAACCCGTTTCAATCCGGTCAGCCACCACTGCATATTCACAGCCATGCAGACTTTCAACACCAGTCACGATTAACGTATCGGTATCCAAACCTTCAATTTTGGCCCCCATCTTGATCAGCATTTGCGCAAGATCAGTGATTTCAGGCTCACGTGCTGCATTGCGAATTGTGGTCACACCATCGGCCAAGACTGCAGCCATCAGAATATTTTCTGTACCACCGACAGTCACCATATCGAAAACGACTTCGCCACCTTTAAGACGGCCATCGACTTTGGCATGCACATAGCCTGCTTCAACTTCAATCTCTGCACCCAAAGCTTCCAACGCTTTTAAATGCTGATCAACAGGACGTGAACCAATTGCACAACCACCCGGCAAAGACACTTTTGCACTGCCATAGCGCGCCAATAAAGGGCCAAGCACTAAAATAGAAGCACGCATGGTTTTCACGAGCTCATATGGTGCAAACTGGTTATGTAATGTCGAGGTATCCGCAGTAACGGTATCACCTTCATAAGTCATGGTGATCCCAAGACCGGCAATTAGCTTCACCAATGTATTCACATCTTTCAGATCAGGAACATTTTTGAGCGTAATTGGCGTATCGGCAAGAATCATTGCTGCTAATAATGGAAGCGCGGCATTCTTAGCACCAGAAATACGCACTTCACCTTCGAGCTTGATACCGCCCTGAATTAAAAATTTATCCATTAATTTATTAAGCTCCAAATAAGCTTGCTTTGCGCCATTCTTCTTTTGTCATTGCTCGAATTGTCACTGCGTGAACTGCACCACTGGCAATATGGGCATTGAGAGGAGCATAAACAGCTTGTTGACGTGCAACTGGACGCTTACCTTCAAATTGATCATCCACAATACGGAGATCAAATTTTCCGCCCTGACCACTCACAGCAACATCCGCCTCGGGAAAAGCGGCTTCTAAAATTTCAGCGAGCTGTTCATTATTCATCACAAGACCTCTTATAGGACTAAGGGTGTAAAACGAGCCATTTTACTATAAATAGCAAAAATAATTCATGGATCCATACATTATATATATAAAAAAAAGAGGCTTTTAAAACCTCTTTTTCATCATTTGTCCTTTACAAAGCCAAAGCATGCTGCTGTAAATGTATTTCCCGATATCGATCGATCTGGCGTTTTAATTTTTCTGTCAGAAGTTTAATGGAAGTATACATATCATCTGCTGTGGCATGGGCAAAAAACTCGATGCCCGGCAATCGGATAATCGCTTCTGCGATATGATTACTACTGCCTTTTCTGGAGCGTTTATCAATTTGATGATCTTTAGAGAGTTTCACTTGCATACTATTCACCTGATCAAGATGCTTGGTCATTTGTGAAAATTTGGTTTTTATACGTTCTTCAATTGCTGGCGTAATAGATAAATGATGTCCACGAATTATTATTTGCATAGTTCTATCCCTCACCTTCGTTAGGATTAGAAGAGTCACAATATAAAATAATTTAAATACAGCAACTTATAACTCAAAAATCGTATTTTAAGCACTGATTCAAATCATTTTCACTGTTCCTCAAAAGAAAAAAGATTCATTATGCTGTCATAATGAATCTTTAGAATAGCCAGATTTTAAATTTTAGATCAAGACCTTTCGCTCAGAAGATGAAGGAATATGTAACGATTCACGATATTTCGCCACCGTCCGTCTTGCCACATCAATCCCTTCATTTTTCAATATATTGGCGATTGCATTATCAGACAAAGGCTTACGGGCATTTTCTTCAGAAACCAGTTTTTTGATCTTGGCACGAATGGCAGTAGATGAAGCCTCTCCACCTGAAGTCGTGCCCACATGACTCGAGAAGAAATATTTTAATTCAAATAAACCACGCGGTGTCAGCATATATTTATTGGTGGTCACACGCGATACGGTCGATTCATGCAATTCTACTTCTTCGGCAATATCTCTTAAAACCAAAGGTTTCATCCCTTCAGCGCCAATTTCCAAGAACATTTTCTGATGTTCGACAATACAGGTTGCCACTTTTAATAATGTTTTATGCCGCTCATCAACGCTTTTAATGAAATTTTTTGCTTCTAGCATCTGGTTACGTAAATATTGATTATCGTCACTTTGATCTGCACGACGAATCATTTTGGCATAGAAAGGATTGACGCGTAATTTTGGCAATACATCCGGATTTAAATTGACATGCCAAGCGTTATTCTTTTTCATGACCACAACATCTGGCACCTGATAATCCGATTCTTTATTTTCAAATTCCAAGCCCGGGTGAGGTTTCAGAGTTTTTAATAAATCTACCGCACAGCGTAACTGCTCTGGATTTAGCCCAGTTTGTTTAATCAGTTTAGGAAGTTCATTACTAATCAGTAATTCATAATGTTGTAGAAGCTTGATTGCATCATTTCGGTAAGGCGTTGAGGCAGGTAAATGATCAAGCTGAACCAACAGACATTCTGCCAAACTTCTAGACCCTACACCCACCGGATCTAAACGCTGAATATGCTTTAATACGACCGCAACTTCATCATCTTCAATTTCCTCCTCACTCCCCATCGAAGATAGAAGATGTTGTACCGATGCAGTAATTTCAGTCAGCTCAGCATCTAAAAAGCCTTTGTCATCCAGGGAATCGACAATGCAATAAGCGATCAATTTATCAAGCTGTGAAAAATTTAACAGGTTAATTTGCTCAAGCATATATTCCTGTAAGCTCTGATGCCCTTGACGATTGTCTTCGCGCTCTTCGAATTCAGCCGCACCTAAGCTGGTAGGTTGATGAGTATAGACATCATCCCAATCGGTATCTACAGGTAGGTCATCGGGAAGGTGATCCGCATTGAGCTCATTAGTTAGGTCTTTGTGTTCATTATTTGATTCAAGTGTCGATAAGCGTTCAAGAGTAATCTGTTCTTCAACTTTTTCTAATAGAGGGTTACTATCAAGTTGCAGTTGAACTTCTTGTTCCAGTTCCAGACTCGATAATTGTAATAGCCGAATTGCTTGCTGCAATTGTGGAGTTAATGACAGCGAGTTCGCAATTTTTAAGCCCACTGATAGTCTCATTATTACCCCCTTAATTAAAAATCTTGTTCTATAAGCAATTTTTATGCCGTTTTAATTTTTATAACACAGTTTTACCAAAAAACATACGAATTGGCTTTCAAATTCTTATATTTCCCAAATTAATAATTCTCAAATATTTGATTTACAAGAACAAAAAACACCCATTAACGATTTCGCTAAGGGGTGTTTTGAGTAAATTCAGAATATTATTTTTACTTTTTAATTTTGCTATAAATCCCGCACATAAAAAAACACCCCCTGCTGATGCAGGGGGTGTTTTGAATAATGAGCTGGCGATGACTTACTCTCACATGGGTAACCCCACACTACCATCAGCGCAAAGAGGTTTCACTTCTGAGTTCGGGAAGGGATCAGGTGGTTCACTCTTGCTATTGTCGCCAGCACAA